>JBDUAE010000530.1:0-1739 GCA_040004805.1 Chthoniobacterales bacterium
CCGTGCCTCACCAGTCATCGCGATCTCGCCATCGGCGTTGCAAAGCAGGCTCAGGCTGGTGTCGTCGGCGAGTTGCGCGGTCACAAAGGGCAGGTCGTTTTCCACCGTGAGCGCGGTGATCCGCTTTAGGTGAAGCGATTGATCGTCCGTGACCCAATCGTTAAAAGAATAGCCGACACCGTCGATATCCATCGAATCCACGACGTAGCCGCGGGCATGGTATTTTCCGGGCGGCAGGGCGGCGCCAGCATCGTCCTTTCCGTCCCAGGTTGTGCTTAGGGAGTCGGAGCCGGCTTCAAATTCTTCGAGGTCCGCCTCGCGCTGCAGGACGCGGACGAGTTTGCCGGCGCCATCGTAAATTCCGAGACTGAAGGTTCCATCCAGCGGCGGCGGGAGGAAGCGGATCAGGACCGATTTGGCGGCGATCTTCGGCGCTGGCGTTACCGTCGGAGCCGGCGTCGTCTGCGCCGCGGCCAGCGCAGCCGATGCGAGAAGGGAAAACACGGTCAAGCCCGAACCTTCGAACGCGCGAAGTCGGCTATTTTTTTTGCAGACGGCTAAAGATAAAAACGCCATTCGAGATCCGGGTAGAGATTATCGCGACTCTCGCAATCGGAAAGAAAAGCTTCGTCGATCTGCGCGGATTTTAGTTGTCGGTAAAGTTGATCGAACCGAGCGACGTGCGCACGCACCCGCGCTTCCGCGTAATCCGGGGCCGTGCCATTCCTAATCAGGAAAGCCCAATCGCTCGCTTGCATCAGCAAAAGTTCACGCGCGAGCTGCCGTAGAACGCGCTCAACCAGCGGATCGGCGGTTTCTCGATACTGGCGCGCTGCTTCCTGCATGCGACGCGCGGCGGCATGCAGATGCGGGTAAATCCAAGCGTTACTCTCGTCGAGCCAAACCTTCAGATGGCCATGCTCACCCCAACTCGAAGCCGCGGGCGCGATCACTTCCTGTGTCGGATGTTTTTCGAGATAATCGCTCGGCGTAGTCAATTGCACTTCTGCGGATTGTGCGGCAGCGCTTCGGATAAAATGCTCGAGAAAGACTGGGCCTTCATACCACCAATGGCCGAAGAGCTCGGCGTCGAAAGGCATCGTGAGAATGGGCGCGAAACCGGAATCGTGCAGCGGTTCCAGTTGGCGTAAGCGCGACGCCAGAAAATGCTCGGCGTGAGCCCGTGCTGCGCTTTCCGCCCAAGTGCGCTGATAAATTTCCTTCTCGGGGCCGCGCGCAGTGATCCGGTGATACTTCAAACCGGTGAAGCGTGGAATCCGCAGGCTCGTGTCGAAAAACACATATTCGGGCGGGAGATCGAACCCGATGTCGCGATAAAAATCCCGGTAGACGCTCTCGCCCGGATAGCCGATCTCCGCGCTCCAAACTTGACGGCTGGAAACCGGGTCGCGGACGAAGGCCGCGGGACCGTCGCCGGTGAAACAGGGCGCGTAGATGCCGCGTTGCGGCCGCGGCTTTGCCAAGGCGAAAGCGTGGGCGTCGAGAATAAACCAGCGCACCTCCGCTTCTTGCAGGACCTTCTCGAGCCCCGGTGCGAAGGCGCATTCCGGCAGCCAGAATCCGCGCGGTTCGGCGTGGAAAAATTTACTGTAGAGCTCGCAACCGATCAGGACTTGGGCGCGCGCGGCCGCTGGATTTGTCGACAACAACGGAAGCAAGCCGTGGCTGGCGGCCGAGGCGCTAAGCTCGAGAATGCCGGCGTCGCGCATTTTCCGAAA
>JBDUAE010000135.1:0-5767 GCA_040004805.1 Chthoniobacterales bacterium
GGTGCGAGAACCCGGAAATTTTCGCCTACGAGCCATCGCCTCGCGTGTTCGATCTCCTCCGCGCGAACTGCGCGGCCTACGGCGATCCTTCGCGGGTCCACGCGTTCAACTGCGGCGTCGCCGAGAGAACCGGCAGCGCGCCATTTACCTTTTACGAGCACTCCTCGGTCTTCTCCAGTTTTCACCCGGACGAACGCGAGGACCGCGCCGCCGTCGAAGCCGTGGCGCGGAACGTCCTGCAGCAAGCGTTGCCCGGCCCGGTGTCTGAAACGGACATCGCCGATCTCACCGCCGGTCGTCTTCGCGCGGAGACCCTCGAATGCCCGCTCACCACGGTCTCCGATATCATCCGTGAAAACGGAATCAGCCGGATTCATCTGCTGAAGATTGACGCAGAAAAGAGCGAGGCTGGGATCTTGCGCGGCATTGCAGACGAGCATTGGCCGTTAATCGAACAGCTCGTGATCGAAGTCCACGACCCCTCACGATCCGCAGTAAAATCGATCGAGGAGCTTCTGATCCGCCGCGGATTTCGTTGCGCAGTGGTGGAGGAAAAGCTTCTCGAACAGTCCGGCCTCTTCAACGTTTACGCGACACGCCGCAGTGCGGACGCGGCTCGCACCAGCGATGCAAACGACGGGTTGCAACGAAAGGTCGGTGAGTTTTGTGCCGCGCTCGATACTTTCGCCGCAGCCGCTCCCAATCCGCTCATCCTCGCCATCGCCCCGCGTTTGCCCGGCGTTGCCGCAGCCGCTCTTGCCGCCGCCGAGCAACAAATCCTCGCTCGTGCGGCGCATCATCTGCAGATTCGCGTCGTCGGCTCGGATCAGATCCTCGCCCGCCATCCGGTGAGCGAATTGCACGACGCGCACAGCCGTCAGCTTGGCCACATGCCTTTCACTCAGGAAGGCTACGCGGCTATCGGCACAGCTCTGTTTCGCGCAATCTTCAGCCTCAGCGTTCCATCGGTAAAAGTCATCGTGCTCGATTGCGACAACACGCTCTGGCAGGGACTCTGCGCGGAGGATGGCCCTGCGGGTGTCGTCGTGACTCCGGCTTTCCGCCGATTGCAGGAGTTCATGATCGAGCAAATGCATGCCGGCGTCCTTCTCGCGCTTTGCAGCAAGAATCAGGAGGCGGATGTGATGGCCGTTTTCGAGCAACACGCCGATATGCCGCTCCGCCGAGAGCATCTCGCGGGCTGGCGCATCAATTGGGAACCGAAACCCGATAACCTCCGCGCTCTCGCCGCTCAATTGGATCTGGGCCTCGACAGTTTCGTATTCATCGATGACAACCCCGTCGAGTGCGCTGCCGTGCTGGCTGGTTGTCCCGAAGTGATCACCCTGCAACTACCGTCGGATAACGACCGAAGTCCGGCCTTCCTCGAAAGCCTGTGGATCTTCGACCGTGCCGCCGCGACGCGGGAAGACCGCGAGCGCAGCCAATGGTACCAGGCTAACTCGGAGCGTGAGGAATTTCGCGCCGCTGCACCAACTCTACGCGATTTCCTCGACGGACTGCACTTGCAAATCGAAGTGGCCGAAGCCACCGACGATCAACTCGTACGCGTGGCCCAACTCACGACGCGGACAAATCAATTCAACCTCACCTCCATCCGCCGCTCGGAAACGGAAATCCGCGATCTGCTTAAATCCGGCGCGCGGTGCCTCGTGACATCTGTGAGTGATCGCTTCGGCGACTACGGCCTCGTCGGTGTCATCCTCTACACAGCTACAGCCGATCGCTACGTCGCCGATACGCTGCTGTTGAGCTGCCGCGCGCTGGGCAAAGGCGTGGAGCATCGCATGGTGGCGGAACTCGCGAGCCGCGCGCTTCACGATGGAAAATCAATCATCGAGCTGCCCTACCGCCGCACGGATCGGAACGAGCCGGCCCGCGAATTCATCCAGAGTCTCAGCCCACTTGGAACGACACTGACTTCCTCCAACGTCACACTCGCACTCCCAGCCGCGACCGGAGACAACCTGCGTTATGAGCCGGACAGCAAAATCGCGCAGATGAGCTCACCGATACGCGATCAATCCGGCAGCCGGAGCGGATTCGGGAGAGCGAAGCTCTCGGCCGCACTGCAATGTCTTGGAGACGAACTCGGCTCGGTCGAGGCCGTCGTCGCAGCGATCGAATCCTCCCGGCTAAACGCTCAAACGATGCCCTCGTCGATCGGGTCGGAGACGGCGGAAACTGCCAGCGCTCTCGAACGGTCGCTCGCCGCCATCTGGAAAAAAGCCCTCGGCCGAGCGCACGTTGGATTGAGCGAAAATTTTTTCGAAGCTGGCGGCACGTCGCTGAAGGCCGTGCTCGTCGTCGCGATGATCCGCAAGGAATTGAAAATGAACGTCTCCATCATCCATCTCTTCGAGTGTCCGACCATCGGACTGTTGGCCGCGAAATTGGATGGGTCGGCGAGCGCCGCCGATGACGTTTCCGCGGCGGCCAGCGATGCCGAATCACGCGGACGGCAGAGACGCAGCAAACTCATCAGACGGAAGGTCGCGTGACGTGAAATTTTCGACCATCGGCGTCGTCGGCGCGGGAACCATCGGCATCGGCGTCATCACGGATCTCGTGTTGCACGGACTCCACGCCGTCGTGGTGGAGATCTCGGATGCCGCCCAGCGAAAGGCGAAAGCCGAAGTTCTCAAAAACATCCGCTTCGCGCCAATGTTCTCGAAGACGCTGCCTCGCACATCGCGCGAAGACGCGCTGCGGCGCATGACTTTTTCCAATGAACTGCGTGACCTCGCGCGATGCGAATTCGTGATCGAGAACGTGCCGGAGAAATGGGAAATCAAGCGCCCGATTTACGAGCAGCTCGATTCATTTATGCCCCCCGCGGTCTGCTTCGGCGTAAACACGTCGTGCATTACCATCGCGCGCGTCGCCGCGGTCACACAGCGGCCTGCGCAAATCATCGGACTGCACGCGATGAATCCCGTGCATCTCATGCCCACCGTCGAAGTCATCCGGAGCGAGCACACATCTGACGACACGGTCGCGACGCTGCAGGCGCTCTTCGCCCAGCTCGGCAAACAGGCGATCATCGTGAACGATTCGCCGGGCTTCGTCTCGAACCGCATCTCGCACCTTTTCATGAACGAGGCCGCATGCGTATTGCAGGATCAGGTCTCCACGGCGGAGCAGATCGATCAAATTTTCAAGCAATGCTTCGGTCACAAAATGGGGCCGCTCGAAACCGCCGACCTCATCGGCCTCGACACGGTGGCCAACTCGCTCGACGTGCTCTACGACAGCTTCCAAGATCCAAAATTCCGTTGCTGTCCGCTGCTGCGGGAACTCGTGGAAGCCGGCCACCTCGGACGCAAGACCGGGCGCGGTTTTTTTACCTACCCGGAAGCCTTAGACCTTTAAAAAACAACGCATGAACGCCACCGACGAAAAACCGATCCGCGAAAAAATCCGCGCATTCATCCTCGCCTCCATCCACGTCCCCGATCTCGCGGACGACGATAACCTTTTCGAGAGCGGCATCGTGAATTCGCTCTTCGCTGTGCAGTTGATGACTTTCATCGAAAAGACATTCGGCATCGAGGTGGGCATGGATGATCTGGAGATCGCAAATTTCAAATCCATCGAGGCATCCGCGGACTTCGTCATCCGGAAAAAGGCGCAACCCGAGACGGTCTGAGGCACGAGCGATGCACAGCTTTCTCACCGACGAGCAGCAGACACGGCAGCGCGAATTTCGGGAATTCGTCTCGCGCCACGTCGCACCATTTGCGGCGGAGTGGGATCGCACGGAGAAAATTCCCGAGGCCACCGTGCGGCTCGTGGCGGAGGCGGGCTACCTCGGCAGCACCGTTCCGAAAAAATTCGGCGGGCAGGGCTGGGACACCGTCACCTTCGGCCTGCTAAACGAAGCCTTCGGACGCGCGAGCGCTGCGCTAACCGATTTGCTCACCGTGCAGGCGATGGTCTCCATGACGTTGCTCAAATGGGGTAGCGACGAACAAAAGCTCCGCTGGCTTCCGCCGCTGGCGCGCGGAGAAATTATCGGCGCTTTCGCACTGACTGAACCCATCGGCGGCAGCGACCTCCAATCGCTCCAGACGCAATTCACGGCAGGGAACGACGGGGCGTATCGCCTCAGCGGACAGAAAACTTGGATCTCCTACGCGCAGAATGCGGCTCTTTTTCTCGTGATCGGCTACGCGGGCTCGCTGCCGCTCGCGTGTCTCGTCCCGTGCGATTCCGCCGGTGTGAAGATCGAACCGATCACCGGGATGCTTGGTTACCGTGCGGCCGGTCTTGCGCGCGTTACTTTTTTCGATGTCGCCATCTCCGCGGATAATGTCCTGGGCAAACCCGGCGTCGCGCTGAGCTACGTCGCTCCGGTCGGCCTGCAATACGGGCGCATCAGCACCGCGTGCTCCGCGCTCGGATTGCTGCGCGGATGTTTCGAAGAAGCCAGCACGCGCGCCGCGACGCGCCATGTCGGCAATGGCACCGTCGGCGACTTCGGCACCACTCGCGCGATGCTTGCGCGCATGGGCACGGACCTGCACGCCGCCGCGCTCCTCTGCCTCGCCGCGTGTCGTGCGACTGACGAACACCTACCCGAGGCCTTCACGAAGGCGCTCATGGCAAAATATTTTTCCTCGCGCGCAGCAGTCCAAGCCGCCTCTGATGCGGTTCAGATCTGGGGCGCCGCGGGCTGCCGTGAAGACGCGCCCGTGTCCCGCTATTATCGCGATGCGAAGATTCTCGAAATCATCGAGGGCACCACGCAAATCCACGAAGAACTTCTCGGTCGAACTTTTGTCGAGGCCGCGCCGAAACCGGTGAGCTGAACTCCTTTCCTTCGTACTTCGCAGGCCCATGCAAGAAACACAGAACACGGTCGCGGAGGAAACTGATCAGGAGTGCATCGCGCGCTTTAATCAGACCGCGCACCCGTTCCCGGATCAAACCACGCTGCATGAACTGATCGAGGCGCAGGTCGCGCGAAACGGCTCCGCCACGGCGGTAATCTGCGAGCACGACAAGACGTTTAACACGCCCGCGCTCACCTACGCGCAGCTCAATGCGAAGGCGAACCAAGTCGCACATCTTCTGCGCGCATCCGGCATCGGTCCCGGCGACATCGTCGGTCTGCTCGTCGAGCGATCATTTTCCATGATGATCGGGGTGCTCGGAATTCTCAAAGCCGGCGCCGCGTACCTGCCCATCGCGCCGGACAATCCTCCCGACCGCATCCGCTATCTTCTGCAAGACGCAGGCGTCCGCGTTCTCCTGGTCCAGCAGAAGACCGAGCAACACACTTCCTTCGTCGGAAAAATCATCAATCTCGAAGCACCGGAGACTTACTCGGGGCCGGAAGAAAATCCGCGCGTGATCGTCCGGCCCGATGATCTCGCGTATGTGATTTACACCTCCGGTTCCACCGGACGACCGAAAGGTGTGATGGTCGAACATCGCTCCGTCGTGAACCGCCTGCACTGGATGCAATGCGCGTATCCCATCGGGCCGGACGATGTGCTGCTGCAAAAGACGCCGTACTATTTTGATGTGTCCGTGTGGGAACTTTTCTGGTGGGCGATGACCGGCGCGAAGCTCTGCCTCCTCCGACCGGGAGGAGAAAAAATACCGATGGTGCTGCTCGACACGATCCGCCGCCAGTGCGTGAGCGTCCTGCATTTCGTCCCTTCCATGCTCAACGTCTTCCTCGAATATCTCGACGGACGCGACGCGGCGACGCTCGCCGGACTCGCTTCCCTGCGACGCA
>JBDUAE010000136.1:0-5746 GCA_040004805.1 Chthoniobacterales bacterium
TGGCCTGTCGGCTCCTCGACCTGACCGAGGCCAACGGGCGCACGGTGGACCGGTTGATCGGCCTAAAATTTCCCGCGTATCTGATTCGACATCCTAACAAGGTGCTATGGATTCTCCACCAGCATCGGCAGGCTTATGAGATGTGGGACCATCCGTTAGGCGACATGATCCGCTGCGCCGGCGGCGAGGAGGCGCGCGATGCCATCCGCCGTGCCGACGCTCAGCTCATCCCCGAGGCCAAAGCCGTGTTCGCCAATTCGCAAAACGTCGCCAACCGCCTCAAACAATTCTGTGGGCTGGATTCGACGCCGCTTTACCATCCGCCACACCAAGCGGACACTTTTTACTGCGAGGCCGACGACGGCTATTTCCTGTATCCGAGCCGGATCAACGCCGCAAAACGGCAGCATCTCGCCGTGGAAGGTCTGGCGGGGACGGGCAGCAACAGCCGCTTGGTCATCTGTGGCGAGAGCGAGGACGACACTTATCTCCAGAGTATCCACGTGCTCGTCGAGAAACTCGGCTTGCGGGAGCGAGTGCAATTCCTCGGGCGAGTCGGCGATGAGGAAAAGCTCCGGTTATTCGCGCGCTGCCGGGCGGTGGTTTACCCGCCCGTCGACGAGGATTATGGTTACGTAACGTTGGAGGCGATGCTTGCCAGCAAACCCGTCGTTACCTGCGCGGACTCCGGTGGACCGTTAGAGTTCTTGGAGCACGGAGTGACCGGACTGGTGGCGGAACCGGAGTGCGCGGCGATGCAAGCTGCCATGGCGCAACTCGCGGTTGATCCGACGAAAGCGGCGGCGATGGGGCGGGCCGGACGGGAAGCCTACCTGGCGCGGGGAATCACTTGGGAAAACGTCGTTACGCGGCTGTTGGCCTGACCTATGAAGATCGCATCGGGCGCCGTGATCGAAACTAGAAGTCGCGTCTAGCGTGTCAGGCTCGTCGCCGTCGTGTGCGTTACGCGCTGCGCTCACGATTTGATACCCGATCGCGCACGACGCTTTGCGGTTTTTCCGAGACGTGAAGATAGGTGCGGCCGACATATTCCCCGACAACGCCGAGGAGGAGAAGCTGGGTGCCGGAAAAAACGAGTAGCGCCGACATGAGCGAACCCCAGCCGAGTGGTTCGCGGCTAACGAAGTGATTGATCAGGACCGCGAGGAAGGCGACGAACCCGACCGCGCTGGAGGCGATGCCGATCAAGGTGGCGATGCGTAAGGGCATGACCGACGCGTTGATTAGCATGCTCGTCCACAGGCGAACCAGCCGGCGCAAATTGTAGCCGCTCTGGCCGGCGGCGCGCGGATCGTGGCGAACCGTGACCACGCCGACGTTTTGCGTGACCTGGAAAATCAGACCGTCGATGTAGGGAGAGGGATTGGTCGATCGCGCGATCTCGTGCGCGACGAAGCGGGAGAGGCAACGGAAGCTGGAAAGGTAAAGTCCGCGCGGTTTGTCGATGCTCCAATCGGCCAGGAGATTGGTGAGTCGGCTGCCGAGATTTCGCCAACCGGGATGTTCTTTTTCTTCGTAAATGCTGTAAACGACGTCGCGGTTTTCCGATTGCGCCAATTGGAGGAGCTTGAGCACTTCGGAGGGCGGGTTTTGCAAGTCATCGTCCATCGTGACGACGAAGTCGCCGCGACTAGCGCGGAGGCCAGAGAGGATGGCGTTGTGTTCGCCGAAATTGCGCGAGTGCGTGAGTAGGGTCACGGGGACGGCGCAGGCTTCGAGCAAGGCGAGCGCAGTGGCTTGGGTCTCATCGAGGCTCCCATCGTTCACGAGGATGATTTCGAGTCCGCCTGGGATGGGCAGGGCAGAAAGCTCCTCGAGCAAACGGGGGAGCGTTTCGGCCGAATTGTAGAGCGGGACGACGATGCTGAGAGCTGGAAGAGGCACATTCATTTTCGAGCGGTGGCGAAGAGAGAGGTGCCGAAGGGAAGAGATAGATGGCGGCTCAGCCGCAGCTCAAACTGCGTCAGCATGGCGAGGGAACGATTGAGCGGTGGCCAGACCGGTCTTAGGTCGGAGCGCACGGCGGGCTGGTGTGCGTTTTTTCGACTGATCCAGCGGATGGCGGCGATCGCCGGAAGCATGGTCATGTTCCAGTAGGTGGCATGTTCCAGCCGGAAGCCGGACGCGAGCAGCAATCCTGTCAGATCGGGACGCGTAAAGCGATGCGAAATGTTGACCGCCACATCGTGGCTACCGCGCAGGAAGTCGAACGCCGGCAGATTAAGCAGAAGCAGGCCACCGGGACGGAGAACGCGGTGCATCTCGCGCAGGGCGGCGGCCTCATCCACTCCGCCGACGATTAAGACGTCCAGCGAAAGAACGAAATCAAACTGCGCGTCGGCGAAGGGTAGTGCATCCGCGCTGCCTTCCAAAAGGGTGGCGCCGGTTTGCCGTTGACTCGTCAACTCCAACGCGCGCGCGCTATAATCGAGACCAGTTAAATGCGCGTGCGGAAATCGCTCGTGCAACCGCGCCAGCATGCCGCCGGAGCCGCAACCGGCATCGAGCAGGGCAAAGTCGGAGCGCGCAGGGTGAAGCGACATGAGCACGTGAGCGCGCAGTGCGCGATACCACCAGAGGTCGTCTTCGACGGTCCGCATGATGTCGATTTCCACATCGGCCATTCCGGCCACGTGGTTGGGCGAACTACTCATGGAACCATTGCACGATCGCGTTCGTGATCCGTTCGACTTCCGCGTCGGATAGCCAGGGGTGGATCGGTAGGCAAAGGAGTTCGGTCGCCGCCCGTTCCGTGACTTCGAGTGGACCCTCGGTGGCAATGCGATGTCGGTAGGCGGGTTGGAGGTGAATAGGATATTGATAGAGCACGGCGGTCTCGATGTCGTGCTCCGACAAGTGCGCGCGCAGGAGATCGCGCTGCTCCAGTCGCACTACGAATTGGTGAAAGACGTGGACCGTCTCCGGAAGCGCAGCAGGCAGGCGCAGGCGGGTGATTTGCCCAAGGGACTCACAATAGCGGCGCGCGATGGCGATACGGCGCGCGTTCTCCTCGGCCAGGAACGGCAGGCGCGCGCGCAGGATCGCGGCCTGCAATTCGTCGAGGCGGGTGTTCATGCCCGGCTCGTCGCTTTGGTGGCGCTCCCGCCAGCCATAGGTGCGCAGAGCCCGCAAGCGCTCAGCGAGGGCAAGGTTATCAGTGACGACCGCGCCACCGTCGCCGAGAGCGGCCAGATTCTTGGTCGGATAAAAACTAAAGGTCGCGGCATCGCCCCAAGTGCCGACGAAGCGGCCAGCCCGCGAGGCGCCGTGGGCCTGTGCGCAATCTTCGATCACCTGTAAATCGTAGCGACGTGCGAGAGCGAGGATTGCGGGCATGTCTGCGGGTAAGCCGTAGAGATGAACGGGTATGACAGCCTTAATCTGTCGAGCGGTGTCCTGTTCGAGCGCGGCGTGCAGATGAGCGGGAGAAAGCGTGAGGGTGTCCTGCTCCACGTCCACGAAGAGAGGGGTGGCGCCGGCCAACTCTATCGCAGCGACCGTGGCGACGGCTGTGTTCGCGGTCGTGACGACGGTGTCGCCGCGACCGATCCCCAGGGCGCGAAGGGCCAGCACGATGGCGTCGGTGCCGTTGCCCACGCCTACGGTCTGCGCGACGCCGAGGAAGGCAGCCCATTCCCGTTCGAAGTCGGAAACTTCCGGCCCGAGAATGTAGGAGCCGCTTTGCAGCACACGCGCGATTGCGGCATCGATGTTTTCCTGATGAGCGTGATAACCAGCGCGCGGGTCAACGGAACGAATGCGGGCCATGAGTGGGAAAGGCTAGAGATAGCGCGCGAGGTGTCGGCGGTAGTAGGTCAGGGTGCGCTCGAGAGTTTCGCGCAGCGGACGCTCTGGCGTCCATCCGAGTTCGGTCCGGATCTGACTGAAATCGCTGTAGTAATCTCCGATGTCGATCGAACGGCGGTCGGCGGGAAAATCCAGGATCTCGTAACTGCCGCCGCCGTTCACTTCGACGAGCAACGCGGCCAGATGCGCTAGATCGATGACTTCGCTGCCGCCGAGGTTGTAGACGTGGCCAGCCGTCCGGGGCTCAGCCGCGGCGAGCAGGAATGCGCGGACGGCGTCGTCCACGTCCGTGAAATCACGCAATTGCGTGCCACCCCAGACTTGGATCGGTTTGCCTTCGAGCAATTGCCGGATCCAAACGCCCACGAAGGTTTGCCGCGCATCCGCAATCCGCATGCGCGGACCGATAGTGTTGGTTAGGCGAAGGGCGGTCGCCTTGACGCCGTGGACCTGGCTGTAGAGCAGATGATATTTTTCTCCGGCCATCTTGTTGATTCCGTTCACGTCCACCGGGTGAAGCGGATGGGTCTCGTCCACGGGCAGGCGCTCGGGGCGACCGTAGATCTGACGGGTGCTGGCGAAGACAATTTTGATTCCGGGATTACAAACTCGGCACGCTTCCAGGATGGAAAGCTGAGCGCGGCAATTGATCTCGAGATCGGGCATCGGATTGGACATCGAATCAAGGTGGCTGGTCTGACCCGCGAGATTGAAGAGATAATCCTTCCCCTGCACGAGATGGCGCACGCTGTAGGTATCGCGGACGTCAGAGATGTTCACATGCAACCGATCGCGGAACGGCTCGATGTTAAACAAATTACCGCCGTATTCGGGGATGAGACTGTCGAGGACGGTCACGTCCGCGCCGAAACCCAGAAGTTGCTCGGCCAGATTCGAGCCGATAAAGCCGAGACCTCCCGTGATCAGTACTTTGCTGCCCTCGAATTGATTATTCATCTGCGGAGCAAACTCTGGGTGAGAAAATTTCCTGTCGCGACGGTCTCATCTCGGCTGGTAGCCGCGCACGCGAGATCTTGATCTGCGCGCTTGTGCCGGCCCGGTTTTACTCCAATCTTGGCCGACTTCATCCTCAAATTTTGGATATTCCTCCGAACAGTGTATCTGGTCCAACCGCGGCAGCTGCGCCCTTGAGTGGCTGGCGGGAGTGGTATCCACGGGAAATCCTGGCTCCGTGGCTCGTCTCGCGGCTGGCATTGATGCTCGTGGCTTGGATGGCGATGTTCCTCCTCCACCACAATCCTCCGGAGGGCGCCTGGGAGATCGGCGCCTGTGGGAACAAGGAAACAATCAATAGGCCAGTCTCCCTTCGAAATTTGGCGGTCAATATGTGGTCACGCTGGGACGCCTCTTGGTATCACGACGTGGCTGCACACGGCTATCGCTTTTCGGCAAACGAGCCGTCAAACACGGCTTTCTTCCCCGTCTATCCCATGGCGATGCGGGCGGCCCACGCGGTGGTGAGTTCGCATAAGGACATTTGGTGGTTCGTCTGCGGAATCGTCGTCTCGAACGTGGCTTTGCTCGGTTGTCTGACTTACCTTTTCCTCCTCGTCCGGATGGAATTTGACACCACGACAGCGCGCCGCGCCGTCCTTTACCTCCTCATCTTTCCGACCACGCTCTTTTTGTCCGCAGTCTATTCAGAATCGGCTTTCTTGTTAACCATCGTCGGCTCGTTTTATCATGCGCGGAAACGCGAGTGGTGGTGGGCTGGCTTGTTGGGAGCAGTTGCGACCTTGAGTCGACCGCCCGGCATTATGATCATCGTAGGGCTGCTGGTGGAATACCTCCTGCAGTGCGAATTCCAGTGGCGCAAGCTCCGCTGGAATGCATTGGCTTTGAGTTTGCCGCTGCTGGCTCTCGGGAGCTTCCTTACCTATCTGCACTTCTCCGCCGG
>JBDUAE010000531.1:0-1732 GCA_040004805.1 Chthoniobacterales bacterium
GAAGCCGCGTTGCGCGAAAGCGAGGAGCGCATGAGTCTCGCAACAAATTCGGCCAATCTCGGTCTCTGGCTTTGGGACATCGTGCGCGACGAGATATGGGCCACGCCACGCTTGCGCACGATGTTTGGCTTTCACTCTGATGAGCCAATCACGTTCAACGTCTTCCGGGAACGCGTGCACCAGGACGATCGGGAAGTCATGGAACGCAACACACAGAAGGCGCTAGCGGAAAAGCGTCCGTACGATGTGGAATATCGCGTGGTCCGGCCCGACGGTAGCGAGCGATGGATCGCGGCCGCTGGGCGCGTGGAATATGCGAATTCCGGCGCGCCTTTTCGCATGCACGGCGTTTGCCGGGACATCACGGGGCGGCGGCGAGCGCAACTCGAGACGGAGCGTCTGCGAAACGAAATCGCACACGTGGGACGTGTCTCGATGATGGGGCAGCTGGCCTCGGCGCTGGCGCACGAAATCAATCAGCCTCTCGGCGCCATCTTACGCAACGCCGAGGCCGCCGAGCTTTTCATGCAGAGCGAAAATCCCGACCTCGATGAGATCCGGGCCATCCTCGCCGATATCCGCGCGGATGATCAACGAGCAGGCAATGTGATCGATCGCATGCGCGCTTTGCTCACGCGGCGCGATCTCGAAACGCGGACGCTCGACGTGAGCGAACTGGTCGGTGTGGTCGCAAGTCTCGCGCGGCCGGACGCGGCGACACGGCGCGTCACGCTGGAGGTAGAAACGTCCGGTGATCTACCGCCGGTGCGCGGCGACCGCGTGCACCTTCAGCAGGTCTTGCTTAATCTTATTATCAACGCCATGGACGCGCTAGACGGCGTCTCCCCGGAGAATCGCTGCGTCCACGTCAGCGCGAGACTGGCCGACGCGCAGTTGGTCGAGATCGCCGTCCGCGATAGCGGGCATGGCATTGACTCAGAAAAGCTCGCGACGGTTTTCGATCCGTTCTTCACGACCAAGCCCAACGGGATGGGAATGGGCCTGCCGATCTCGCGCACCATCATCGAGGCGCACGGGGGAAAACTGTGGGCCGAGAGGAATGACGACGTCGGAGCGACATTTCGCTTCACCCTAAAGATCGCCGAGGAAGCCACGGTCGCATGAGCGCGACACCGACAGTTCACATCGTCGATGACGACGAGTCTTTCCGCACTGCCACTTCGCGGCTGCTGCGTGCAAGTGGATTGGTGGTAAGAACCTTTGCTTCTGCGCGGGAATTTTTCGCAGAGCGTGGCCCGGATGTGCCGGGGTGTGTGGTGGCGGATTTACAGATGCCCGAAATGGGCGGACTCGAACTGCAAGCGGCGCTCGCGCGAACGCGCAATCCCCTGCCGATTCTTTTCCTCACCGGTCACGGCGATATTCCCTCGAGCGTGCGTGCGATGCGCGATGGTGCAGAGGATTTTCTGGAAAAGCGCGCGCCGAAAGCAAAGCTGCTGGATGCCGTGAAACGCGCCTTGGAGCGTGACCTGCGTGAACGCGAGCTGCGCGCCCGGAAGCTGGCGTTGCGCACACGCTTCGACGCGCTCACGGAACGCGAGCACGAAGTTCTTGGGCATGTCGTGCAGGGAAAACTGAACAAACAAATCGCCGCCGACCTCGGCATTCATGAACGCACGGTCAAACTGCACCGCACTGCGATCACGACAAAATTGGGTGTGCCGTCGGTCGCGGAGCTCACGCGTTTGACCCAGGAAGCCGGCCTCTTTTC
>JBDUAE010000137.1:0-5736 GCA_040004805.1 Chthoniobacterales bacterium
GCGTTCTTCATCATCTTTCGCATTTGATTGAAACGCTGGAGCAGATCGTTCACTTCGGTGACGCTACTGCCGCTGCCTTTCGCGATGCGCTGCCGCCGCCGGGCATTCAAGATGTCGGGCCGCGAACGCTCTTCGCTCGTCATTGAGAGAACAATCGCTTCGGTGCGGTTGATCTGTTTCTCGTCGACGGAAAGGCCCTTCATGTTACTCATGCCGGGGATCATGCCAAGGATATTCTCCAGTGGCCCCAGCTTTCGCATCATCTTGAACTGAGCCAGGAAATCGTTGAAATCGAACGACGCCGTCCGCAGCTTTCGCTCCATCCGTTCGGCTTCTTCCTCATCGAAGGCTTCGGCCGCCTTCTCCACCAAGCCGACAATGTCGCCCATCCCGAGGATGCGACCGGCAAGCCGATCCGGAACAAAGGCCTCAAACTGATCCAGCTTCTCGCCCACGCCGGCAAATTTGATCGGGCGCTGCGTGACTTCGCGCATGGAAAGCGCTGCGCCGCCGCGCGCGTCGCCGTCCAGCTTGGTCAAAATGATACCGGTGATGCCGAGCGCGTCGTTAAAGTGGGTGGCCACGCTCACCGCCTGCTGACCGGTCGCGGCGTCCGCCACCAGCAGAATCTCCTGCGGCTTGAGAAATTCCTTCAGTTGTTTGATCTCTTCGATCAAGGCGGCGTCGATTTCCTGCCGACCCGCGGTGTCGAAAATCTGCACGTTGCCGGTTTGCGTCTTCGCCCATTCCAAACTCGCGGCCGCGGAACGGCGTACATCCTTTTCCGAAGCATCCGGAGTGTAAACTGGGACGTCTACCTGACCGGCCAAAGTTGCCAGCTGTTGAATCGCGGCGGGACGATGCAAATCGCACGCGATCAGGAGCGGCATCCGACCCTGCTTTTTCAGCAGCTTCGCTAACTTAGCCGACGACGTGGTTTTGCCCGCGCCATTCAAACCCACCATCAAAATGCGCGCCGGCTTTTCCAGATTCAGCGGGGCAGCATCGCCACCGAGAAGAGCCGTCAGCTCTTCGTGAAAAATTTTCACCATCTGCTGCCCTGGAGTCACGCTGCGCAAGACTTCCTCGCCCAGCGCTTTTTCTTTTACCCGCGCGATGAACCGTTTCGAAACTTGGAAGTCGACATCGGCATCGAGCAACGCCAAACGCACCTGACGAAGCGCATCGTTGATATTCGTCTCCGTGATCGCGCCGTGACCGCGCAAATCCTTGAAGACGTCCTGAAGCTTATCGCCGAGTTGAGAAAACATGAAGAACTTAAGCGGACACCCCTACCACAGGACAGTGCCACCTTCCAGCCGTGGGATCGTCGGCGCGCGCCCGCGAATACCGAACGGACGCCTCGACCCGATTGTCGTCTATTTCTTCGCCGGCGGCGGGACGGCGGTGCCGCCGTCATCGATCGAGAACGTCCAGTTTGCTTCGACTTTTTTCCCTCCCGACTTTGCGCTGATGAGGACGGTGCAGGTCTTGTCGCGCAGTTTCTGGGTCGTTTGATAGGACACCGTCTGGGTTTTCTCATCAAAACTCGCTGGGACCGCACCCAATCCGCTGACCCGCATCTGCACGCTGCCCTTATCAATCACTCCCATGCTCGCGAGCTCGGCTTTGATCAGCGGAAGGGCCGTAGTGATGGTTTCGCCGTCGGCCGGCTGCGCCTTCAAACCGCTGGTGGACATTTCCGCGACGGGCGCGGCGCCGCCACTGACGGAGCCGCCGAAGTTCGCCGCGTCGGTGAAGACTTTCGGCTTGTTCCCTTCCATGAGGTAACGGCCTAACGAGTTGTTCGGGCTAGTATAAGTCAGGCGCTGGCCGTAGACCGTAAAGATCGCTTCGTAGCCCGCTTTGGAAATGAAATTGCGCACCTCATCGTTGATGTAACCGAAGGGGACTGCGAAGCAGTTCACCCGGATCGCCAGCTTCTGCTCCAGGAGCTGTTTCGAGTCGATGATCTCGGCTTTAAGCCATTGCTGATACTCTTCCGGATTTAGCTTTTTCTTCTGCACCCGATCGTAGGCTTTGCGCAAATCTTGGTGGGTCGCGGAGTGCCCCTCGATATCGACATCCGCATCCCGCATTTCCGCCAGCATCTCCCAGCTCATCGCCGCGCCGCCGCCATACTTCATCCCTTTCACGCCTTCGGTGTAGATGAAGAGAGTGAACGGATAGCCGTATTTTTTCATGATCGGCCAAGCCACTTCGTACTGCGATTTCCAGCCATCATCGAAAGTGATGATCGCGGCGCGGGGCGGGATGTTCTTCTCCCCCCGTTTCCAGGCGAGGAAATCCTGCATTTTGATTACGGGAATATTCTTGTCCTTCAGCTCTTTCATCTGCGCTTCGAACATCTCCGGCGTCATTTCGGTATCGGGGCGGTGCACCGTTTTCTCAAACCGGTGATAGCCGAAGATGATGACTTGCGCGTTTTGGTCGATCGCAGGAGCGGCCGGCGTCGGCGCGGGGGTTGGCACGGAGGTGCTGGCCACCTTCGCCGCGGGTGAAGGATTAGAGACCTCGGAGGTCTTGGCCGTGCCAGTGCTATCCTTTTTACAGCCCGGAAGATTGAGGGCAAAAACCAGCGCTAAAACCGCGAATCGGATGACCATAAATTCTGGTAGTGGCTTTAAATCTGGACGCTCAAAACACAAGGTCTTTTTCCGCGCGGGAGATCGTCGCCGGTTTCGGATCAGCGAAAAATACCGCGCTCCTCCCAGCGCAGAAACGATGACACGCACCGCCTCTTGCGCTATCAGTCGACATGCTGCGCACGATATCCCCTCTCCTCGTCCTCGCCTCCTTCGCCACCCTTGTCGGCTGTTCCACGACCGAGATCGTAAATCGCAAGGACAGCAGCCACACTTTTACCACCGTGGTCGTCGATGCCGGACACGGCGGAAAAGATAGCGGCGCTTCCCGGCGCTATGGCCCGCCGGAAAAAAGTGCCACCCTCGACGTCGCGCAGCGCCTCAACCGCAAGCTACAGGCGGCGCAATTCCGAACCGTGATGACGCGTTCGTCGGACGTCTTTATTCCGCTCGACCAGCGGGTCGCGATCGGCAACCGGGAGGATAATTCCATTTTTGTCAGCGTCCATTTCAACGATTCCGGCCGGCGGAAAATGCACGGCGTTGAAACCTACTACGCATCGCCCTACGCCCGCGCTCTCGCGCAACGTATCCAGAGCAAACTCACCGGCTCGGGCGCCAGGAATCGCGGGGTGAAGACGGCTAATTTCCGCGTCATCCGCAACGCGACTTATCCGGCAGTCCTGGTGGAGTGCGGCTTCCTGAGCAATCGCGCGGAAGGGCGCGAGGCCGGCAGCGTTGCCTACCGAGAAATGCTCGCGGCCAAGATCACGGAAGCGATTTTGGAAGAACGCCGCGGTTTCTCCGGCACCGAGATTCGGACTGCCGCGGCCGGAAATGCTGGTTCAGGCGTGGCCGGGGCTCAGGCCCGCTAACAAATCTACGCATCATGATGCGTAGATTTGTTCCTTGCTGACTCGTGCGCTTCCGCGCTAGGTTGCGCTGCCATGTCCGCGGAAATCCTGCACCCTTTTGAAGCGCTCTTGCGCGAGCGTATCGTCCTCCTCGATGGCGCCATGGGGACAATGGTGCAACGCCTCAAGCTCAGTGAAGCGGACTTTCGCGGTCAGCGTTTTGCGAATTGGAAAGGCAAGGATTTGCAGGGCAGCAACGAAGTGTTGCTCCTCACGAAACCCGACGTGATCGAGAAAATTCACGAGCAATATCTCGAAGCCGGCGCTGATCTGATCGAGACCAACACCTTCAGCGCCACCACCATCGGCCTGCACGATTTTCTTTTTCAAGGAGAACCAACGGCGGGCCGGAAAGATCCAGATTTTTTTCAGCGCGTCGTCGACGACCCGGTGCTGCGCAGCCTTGCCCACGAAATGAATGTGGTCGCCGCGCAACTCGCCGGAGCTGCGGCTGCCAAAATTGGCGACGCCAGTTCGCGACGACGCTTCGTGGCCGGCTCGCTCGGGCCGATGCCAGTGACGGCGTCGCTTTCGCCCGATGTGAACGATCCGAGTTTCCGGGCCGTGACCTTCGAACAAATCCGGCAATCCTACGCCGATCAAGTGGCCGGTTTGCTGGAAGGCGGGGTCGATCTTCTCCTCGTCGAAACGGTGTTCGATACCCTCAATGCGAAAGCGGCGCTCGTAGCCATCGCGGAGACGTTCGCCCGCGTCGGTCGCAGCGTTCCGCTGATGGTGTCGGGGACGGTGACCGATCTTTCCGGGCGAATGTTGAGCGGGCAAACGGTGGAGGCTTTCCTGACTTCAATCGCCCACGCCCATCCCTTAGTGGTTGGTTTGAATTGCGCCCTCGGCCCGAGAGAAATGCGGCCGTACATCGAGGAACTGGCGCACAACGCCCCGGTCTATATCAGCGCCTACCCGAATGCCGGGTTGCCCGATCCGCTTTCCGAAACCGGCTTTCCCGAAACCCCGGAAAGTCTGGCGCCGCAGTTACGTGACTGGGTCCGGAACGGCTGGCTCAATGTCGTCGGTGGTTGCTGCGGGACCACGCCGGCGCACATCCGTGCCCTCGCCGAACTGGTGCGCGACCTGCCGCCGCGCCAACTCCCGACAGAATTAGCCGACACCGACGCTCCCGCGAGCTTGCGTCTCTCTGGTCTCGAGTTGCTCAATATCACCCGCGACACCGGCTTCGTCGTGGTTGGCGAGCGCACTAACATCACCGGGTCGCCCCGTTTCTCGAAACTGATCCTGAATGGAGACTTCGAGGGCGCGGTCGCGGTTGCGCGGCAGCAGGTCAAAGGCGGAGCCAACATCCTCGACGTCAATGTGGACGAAGGCATGATCGATTCCGAAGCGACCATGACACGCTTCCTCAACTTGATCGGAAGCGAACCCGAAATCTCGCGGATTCCGTTCATGATCGACAGCTCGAAATGGAGCGTAATCGAGGCGGGCTTACGCTGCGTGCAAGGGAAGGCAGTCGTTAACTCGATCAGCCTCAAGAATGGCGAAGAGGAATTTCTGCGCCAGGCTCAACTGGTTAGGCGTTACGGCGCCGCGGTCATCGTCATGGCCTTCGACGAAAGCGGGCAGGCCGATAATTTCCAGCGCCGGACCGAGGTTTGCGCACGCGCTTACCAGCTCCTGACCGAGTCCGCCGGTTTTCCGCCTAACGACATCATTTTCGATCCGAATGTCCTGACTGTCGCCACCGGCTTGGAAGAGCATCGCAACTACGCGGTCGATTTCATCGAGGCGGTGCGCTGGATCAAAAGCCATCTCGTCGGCGCGCGGACCAGCGGCGGCATCAGCAATGTCTCCTTCTCTTTCCGCGGCAATAACGCGGTCCGCGAGGCGATGCACGCCGCGTTTCTCTATCACTCCATCCGGGCCGGTCTCGACATGGGAATCGTCAACGCCGGACAGCTTGCGGTCTATGAAGAGATCGATCCCGAGCTGCTCGTGCGAGTTGAGGACGTCCTCCTAAATCGGCGTGACGACGCCACGGAGCGGTTGGTCGATTTCGCAGAAAACGTGAAGGCGAAAGACAAGCCGCCGGTGGAGAAGGAAGCCTGGCGCAGCGCGCCCGTCGCCGAGCGTCTCTCCCATGCACTGGTCAAGGGAATCGTGGATTTTATCGATGCCGATACCGAAGAAGCGCGCCAGCAAAGTAAGCGACCGCTCGATGTCATCGAAGGTCCGCTCATGGC
>JBDUAE010000532.1:0-1727 GCA_040004805.1 Chthoniobacterales bacterium
GGCGTAGGGGTGGGAGTCGGTGGCGGCCCAAGCCCCGGCAGACCTAATACAATCAGCTCTACCTGACGCGGGAACGTGGCCGATTGTCCTGCGCCCAGCGAAGCGATCTGGCCTGCAACGAATCCCATATCCGTGCGCGTGAGAGCATTTACCGTGACCGTTTGATTGACAGATAATCCGGCAGCGGCACTCGCGGCGGCGGTGTTCGCAACCAACCGGCATCGCAACGTCGCGCTCGGAACAAGATTCGGCCGGAAAAGGAAGTAGCTGCTGGTCGCATCCGAGGTGACCGCGGAGAGAGCAACCCCCGCAAATTGGACGTAGTTCACGCTGGGGCTCGGGAAGACGAAGTCGACCCTGGTGTTATCGCTCTCGACGGTTGCGTTTGTCGTCTGCGATCCATTAATCACTCCGGTGAGCGTGCTGTCGCTGTGCGTCGTGCCGTTGGGGTCGGTGATAATGTCCGAGTGGTAATCGCTATTTAGGACAAAAGAAGAGCCGTTCCAGGTGTCGAGTTCCGTGAGAGGATGCAATTCAAAATGTCGTTCGCCGGCGTGCTCGCTGTAAAAACGGAAGATCCCGCGGAAGATGGCGCGTGCCGCGGTGAGGGAACCGAGATGGCTCAGATCAGTGGAAGTGGCATTGATGACCTCGCAAACAATAGGAGACGCGCCCGTGTTATTGCCGGTCGATCCGGTCCCGGAGCCATCCACAGCCATGTCGGTATGCACATCGCCATCGCCGGAGATGCTGGAATGCGGAAAAATGTACTGCCAGTTCGTGGTGTAGGTTGGGTACTGCGAGTCTGCCAAAGGCGAGATGGCAAGCGTGTCGGTCTCCCAGAGCGCCGCCATCTGCGCGATCTCGGCGCGCGTGAACGTGATCGTGGTGCTCTCCGGCACAGTGGGACTATCTAGTGCGTCGGGGTCTTCCTCTACAGCGAACGCCATCGCACACGAGAGGATTATTACCAAAAATGAAAGGCGCGCCTTCATGGATTTGCTACCGCCTACCCTAATCTTTTGCGCGCGAAAGCGCGACGAATAAGATCCAGCGCCCGTCGAGTCGTTGGAACCGAGCCTGACGAGGCTGGCCCCTTGCAAGGAGCGGGAACGCCGAAATCCGGGAAGGACAGTCAACAGACACGCAAAGTCCGTTTAGTACGATCAGCCAATCGCTCGCAAGTCCGGGAGATCTTCGTCTCAAGCCGCAATCTTATCCACCTGTGAGAGAGCGCGCAGGGCCGCCCCATCGTCTTCTTTCACCTCCAAGGCCACGGGGGCAAACCGCCCAGCGACTACCGCGAAATCATGGAAAAACAACGCCGCCAGCTCGAAACCCTCCGTACTTCCAAGAGCGTCATCGAGATCACGTCCGACCCATCCGGCACTCAAATCCCATAAACCTAGCCCGCTCTCAGCGGGTCACGGTCATGATCCCCTTCATCCCCGAGACGTAGTGTCCGGGAAAGGTGCAGAGGTAAACGTAATCACCCGGGACGTTCGGAGCCTTAAAGGTCACCGTGTCGCTTTCCCCTGGACCGGTCAGCTTTGTTTTGGCCAGCACATGGAAGGACTGCGCCGCCGCCATATATTCTCCGCTGGGATTATCCCGCCCGGCGTCGAGGAACTTGGTCGCGTCGGTGTTCTTATCGAGCAGGACAAAGTTATGTCCCATGGCCGCTTTCGGTTGCGTGCCGATATTCTTTAAGGTCACTGAGACTGGCT
>JBDUAE010000533.1:0-1726 GCA_040004805.1 Chthoniobacterales bacterium
GCCGGCGAAGATGTCGTTAGGCGGCGCTGGAAATTCCTCCCACGTAACCCGCTCGTCGTTGTCCAGATTGCCTTCTCCCTCGCGCTCCTGACCGCGGCGGCGCTCTTTACCCGCGGCGCCAGTAAAGCCGCAGCCGTCGACACGGGCCTGGAGACGGCGCGCAATTTCCTGATCGAAACGGACGGCAGCCTGGCTGGCTACGATCAACCCCGCTCGCAGGATCTTTACCGTCGGCTGGAGGAACGGCTGGCTGCGTTACCAGGGGTCGAGCACGCCAGCGTTTCCTCCACCGTGCCCTTCGGAATGGTCTCGCTCAGCAAAGCAGTTGAGCGCGGCGGAGTGAACCCGGCGCCCGATTCCAAACCCGCCACCGCGGCCGAAGGCTTGGCCTTTGACGCGCGTTGGAACAGCGTGGGCGTGGATTATTTTTCCACCGTCGGGTTACGTCTGCTACGCGGTCGCACCTTCAACGCCGCCGAAGCGATGCACGAAAAGACCGCGCGCGTCGCTATCATCGACGAAGTGTTGGCTAAAAAATTGTGGCCGGACGGAGATGCGCTCGGGCAACAAATTCAGTTCGCCTCCGATGAAGATTCCAGCGCGCCGAAAGACGGCAACGCTGGCGTAGGGGTGCAGCAAAGCGGCAGCGGCAAGCCGAAGCACCAGGTGGAAGTAGTCGGCATCGTCCCCTATACGCGTGAGAGTTTGTTCGAGAAGAACCCAACCGGTGCGCTCTATCTGCCGTTCGCCGGCGGCTTCCAGAGCAACGCCTTTTTCCACGTGAAGTTCGCGCCCGGCACCGCCCGTGACACGAGTGCCACAGCCGACCTCTTGCGTCGTACCATTCGCGAAGTCGATCCCGCCCTGCCGGTTCTTTCCCTCAAAACCTTTGCCCAACATCTCGACGGGAATATCCAGCTCTGGGTCGTGCGCGCGGGCGCAGCGCTCTTCAGCGTCTTCGGACTCGTCGCGCTCGGCCTCGCCGTCGTCGGCGTCTACGGCGTAAAATCGTATTCTGTCGCGCGTCGCACCCGCGAGATCGGGATTCGCATGGCGCTGGGTGCACAAGGCAAAACGGTGCAGTGGATGATCCTGCGCGAAGGTTTCGTCATGCTCGCGAGCGGCGTTGTCGTCGGCCTACTTCTCGCAGCTGTCGTGGGCAAATTGCTCAGCGGCGTTCTCTATGAAGTCGGAGCCTTCGATCCCCTCGCCTTCAGCTTGTCGCCGCTGTTGCTCGCGGTCGCCGCGTTGATCGCAACCTGGCTGCCGGCGCGGCGCGCCACCAAAATCAGTCCGATGGTGGCGTTGCGGACGGAGTGAGCGCTTGCAGTGTCGGCTAATTTAATCCGCCGGGGCAGGGCACGCCATCTCCGACGTAGGATCGTCCTTCCGCCGCCCCCCGGTAATGACGAGCGCGACTGAGCAAACAATCACGAACGCGGCCAACGCCGTCAGCCCCGTAATTTTTTCGCCCGCGAAGAGCGCACCCAGAAGCACCGCCACAACTGGATTCACATACGCGTACGTCGCCACTTTCGCGGGCTCGCAATGTCGCAGCAGCCAGGCATAAGCGACGTAACCGACAATCGCGCCGATGAGCACCAGATACAAAAATGCGCCTAACGAGACGACGCCGATTTGCTCCCAGTTAAACCTGCGACCTTCCCCCGTCACCATGCCTACGAGAGCCAAAACCGTCCCTCCACAAAGCATCTGTTGTCCCGCG
>JBDUAE010000534.1:0-1722 GCA_040004805.1 Chthoniobacterales bacterium
GGAGCGGGAGATCACGCAGATCATCAGCGCGGGGACGGTGAGCGAGCTGGATTTGTTGGAGGCGAAGCGGGCGAATTATCTGGGGGCGGTCCATGCGGGCGATGGGGCGTTTGGGTTGGCATACGCGGATCTGAGTACGGGGGAGTTCCGGTTGACGGAGGTGGGGAGTATGGCGGCGCTGCAGGATGAGCTGGCGCGGGTGGCGCCGGCGGAGTTGCTGGTGAGCGATCAGCAGGCGGAACTTTTTTCCGGGATGGAGGGCACGCTGGCTCATGACGGCTATGCGTTCCTGGCCGAGCAGGCGGAGTTTATTTTGTGCGAGCATTTCGGGGTGAAGTCGCTGGATGGCTTTGGCTGCGGCGGGATGCGGCAGGCGGTGGCAGCGGCGGGCGCGATGGTGCATTACCTCAAGCATCAATTGCGGCGGAAGATCGAGCATCTGACCGCGTTGCGTTGCGATGTGCCGGCGGCGCATGTGCTGCTGGATTTGGCGACACAGGCGAATCTGGAGTTGGTGGCCTCGCGCGGGGCGCGGGACATGAGCCTGCTGGCGGCGCTGGATCGGACGGTGACGCCAATGGGCGCGCGGAAGTTGCGGAGCTGGATTTTGCAGCCGTTGCGCGATCTGGCGGAACTGGAATGCAGGCAGCAGATGATTGCGGATTTATTAAGCGAACCAGAGTTGTTAGGCTCGCTGCGGGCGGGGCTTAAAGGGGTACGGGATGTGGAGCGGGCGATCGGGCGTTTGAGTCAGGTGTCGGGGAATGCGCGGGATGTGGTGGCGCTGCGCACATCGCTGGAGCAAATCCCGGAGTTGAAGCGAGAGCTGGGGAAGCTGCTGGAGCGAGCGGGATTTGGAAAGGCGCCGGAGCCGACCTACGCGGCGCGGATTCAAGAAGAAATGCGGGAGATGCCCGAGCTGGCGGCGAAACTGGCGGCCGCGATCGTGGAAGAACCGCCGATGACGCTGAAGGACGGCGGACTTTTTCAGGATGGATTCAGCGCGGACCTGGATGAACTGCGGCGGGCGTCGCGGCAGGGAAAGAGCTGGATCACGGAATTGCAGGAACGCGAGATCGCGCAGACGGGAATCAAGTCGCTGAAGGTGCGGTTTAATTCCGTCTTCGGGTATTTCATCGAAATCACGAAATCGAACCTGGCGGGGGTGCCAGCGCATTACACGCGGAAACAGACGACAGTGGGCGGGGAGCGTTTCATCACGCCGGAACTGAAGGAAATGGAGGCGCAAATCCTGGGGGCGGATGAGCGGGCGCGCCATCTGGAGTTGCAACTTTTCCAGACACTGCGGGAAGAGACGCTGCGAGATTTGTCCGCGATTCAGGGGATCGCGGCGGCGATCGCGACGCTGGATGTGATCTGCGGCTTGGCGGAAACGGCGCGGCTATTTCATTACGCGCGACCGGTGCTGGAGCAGTCGTTGCGCTTGGAAATCCGGGATGGGCGGCATCCGGTGCTGGACCAAAATCTGGCGGAGGAAAAATTCGTGCCTAACGATACTTCGCTGGACGGGGCGGAAATGCGGTTGGCGATCATTACCGGGCCGAACATGGCTGGGAAATCGACCTACATCCGGCAAGTGGCGTTGATCGTTTTGATGGCGCAGATGGGAAGTTTCGTGCCCGCGGCGAGTGCGCGAATCGGTTTGGTGGATCGCATTTTCACGCGCGTGGGCGCGAACGACGATCTCTCGCGCGGGCAATC
>JBDUAE010000535.1:0-1721 GCA_040004805.1 Chthoniobacterales bacterium
CATGGTAGGAACGCGCCAGTGCGGTATCGAGCGCGAGTTTGCGGTGGCCGGTGCCACCTTGTTCGAAGGAGACGAGGACGTTGGTCCGACCGCGCGAGAGTTGCTCGTTAATCGCCTGCCGGATGCGCGGTTCGAGCTCCGAAAAATCACGGGGCAGGTTAACGACGAGATCGCTTTGCTTTCGGTTCACGGAATTGAGTTCGACCACAAACTTGACGCCGTTGTCATCAGCTTCGCCGCGGCCATAACCGGTCATCGAGCGCATGTCAGATTTTCGCCGGAGGCGGTGCGATCGCGATTGCTTGCATGAAGCGAGGAAGTTAGGTCGGGGCCAAAGTGCTGCCAAGTTTTCTTGGCGAGAGTGTGGCGAGAGCGGTCAGGGCGCGCCGATGAGGGGAAGGCAAGGCAAGCTTGCCTAACGAATCGAGCGGAAACCAGCGTCGCCCTGGCGTTGCGGCCACGCGGCCTGGGGGCTGGCGGTACACCTCGAGAGTGATGCGATGGTTGGTGAAGGGAAATTCAGCGCGATAAATCGGCCGCGCGGCGTTAGGCGACTGCGAGATTCGCGGCAAAATCCAGAGTCCGCGCCAGCGTTCGGCGGATTGCTCAAGAAGAACGAGATTGCGGCGAACCGCGAAAAAGTGGCGCTCCACCAGGGTCTTGATCGCCGGACGTGCTTTTTTTCGCGGCAAGGAGTCGGGATCGGTTGCCTGACAAAAGCTGCGGACAGGACACCGGTCACACTTCGGCCGGCGCGGGGTGCAGATCAGCGCACCGAGATCCATGAGCGCGGAATTGTAATCGTGGGCGCGGCGCGGCGACACGAGCGCGGTGGCCAGATTCCACACGAAATCGAGACCGGGCGCGGAATCGATCGGCAATTGCAGGTTGGAAATCCGCGCCAGGACTCGGGCGATGTTCGCTTCCACCACGGCCACCGGTCGATCAAAGGAAAACGTGGCAACGGCATGCGCGGTGTAGCGGCCGATGCCGGGTAATTCGCGCATCTCCCCGATGTCGCGCGGAAAAAGGCCGTCGAGTCGTGCGACCACGATTTTCGCAGCGGCATGCAGATTCCGCCCTCGGGTATAATAGCCGAGGCCTTGCCAGGCGTGAAGAACATCGGACTCGTCCGACCGGGCGAGAGTTTGGAAGTCTGGGAAGCGCCGCAGCCATTCTCTATAATAAGAGAGCACGGTCGCGACCTGCGTCTGCTGGAGCATGATCTCGGAGACCAGGATCGCGTAGGGATCGCGGGTATGCCGCCAGGGGAGGTCGCGCCCTTCCCGGCGATACCAGGCAAGAAGCGCGCGGCGGAAGTGGGGAGCGTGGTTAGGCAAGAGACAGGGAATGGAGAAAGATTCAACGTCCGCCGGGTCACGTCCAACGCGGCGATCTTCGCATTTGGATATTGAACGTTTGCTGTGGGACGTGGAACGTTTCCGCCTTCCTCCGCGTGAACACTTACACTCACCCGCTCACGCCAGAGCAAGCCGCCAAACTACGCGCCTTGCTCGAAGAGCTGAACTTTGTCTTCGCGGAACGGCCTTACACCCTCTTCTTTGCGCAGAAAGAAAAGCTGAGCGTGGCGGTTTACGAGAAAGGACCCAAAATCTTGCTCCAAGGCAAAGGGCTGGAGGAATTCGTGCAGTTTCAGTTGGAGCCACGGATATTGGGCGAAGCCAAGCTCGGATATGAGGAAGTGCATTCGCCAGAAATGT
>JBDUAE010000536.1:0-1718 GCA_040004805.1 Chthoniobacterales bacterium
GCATCCTGGAGCGACTCAACATCTAGCGCCGGATCAATCGCGCTCGGCAAACTATGTCGGGTAAAACGCCGCATCGGCTTCGTCGTCCGCTTCAAATCCTCCAGCATGTTGCGCAGCTCCGCCGCCTTCTCGAAATCCAGCTTCTCGGCCGCCTTCCGCATTTCGTCCTCCACCGCGCCGATCATTTCGCGCGAGTGTCCCTCGAGGAAATCACAAGCCTGCGCCACCCGCTCGCGGTACTGCTCGCCGTTGATCTCGCTCAAGCGAAACGGCACCTGATAGGTCGACGATTTTAATTCCCGCTCGCTCGGCGAGCCGCGGCCAAACGTCAGCACGCCGAATTTCTTCCGCATAAAATTCAGCGTCTGCCGCAACGCTCCCGCGTGCGCGTAGGGCCCGAAATAGCGGGCGCCATCGTCCTTCTTGAACCGCGCCAAACGAAATCGCGGCCAGTCTTCCGTCGGATCCACCTTCACCACCAGGAAGCGTTTATCGTCGCGGAACGAGATGTTATAACGCGGCCGAAATTCCTTGATCAACTTGCCTTCGAGCAAGATCGATTCCGGCTCCGTCTGCACGGTATGGAATTCGAAATCCCACACCGCTTCCAAGAGCGCGCGCGTTTTCAAATCCGCCTGCGCCACCTTCGACGGCAAAAAATAAGAGCCGACACGCTTCCGCAAGTCGCGCGCCTTGCCGACATAAATCACGCGATTGAACCGATCGCGCATCAAGTAGACGCCCGGCTTGTGCGGAACCTCATGGACGCGCTTCGCGAAGTCGGCTTTTTCTTTCGGGAGAATGGTCGACACAGCGTGGTTAGCGTCCCGCCACGCCTCGGAGTTTGCAACTAGCGCACCGCCCGGCGCACATTGCCGGGTCATGTTCGACGTCGCCATCATCGGCAGCGGGCCCGGCGGCGCCGCCTGCGCCGCCTTCTGCGCGCGCGCCGGATTGCACACGCTTCTCCTGGAACGCGAAAATTTTCCGCGCGAGAAAGTCTGCGGCGATTGTCTTAATCCCTCCTGCACTCCCGTGCTCGCGCGACTCGGCCTCGCCGATCGCATCCGCGATTTGCCGCACGGAATTTTGCGCCAGGTCGATTTCATCGCTATCGGCGGACATACCGTCAGCATCCCGTTGCCGCCTGGCGCCGAGATCGCAGTCAAGCGCAGCGCGCTCGATCAACTTCTCCTGCAAAACGCCGCCGAGAGCGGCGCCGAAATCCGGCAAGGCACAACCGTAACCGCGCTCCTCCCACCGAACCTCGAACGAAAACACTGGCAGATTACGGCTGGTCACGAGCAACTCGACGCCCGCACCCTCGTCGCCGCGGATGGACGCAATTCCACCGTCGCTCGACTCCTGGGCCTTCTCCCCCGGCTCGAAAAAGAACGGGTGGCGTTGCAAACGCATTTGCCGATGCCGCCCGATTTCGGCGACCGCGTCGTCCTCCAATTTCTCCCCGAAGGCTACTCCGGCCAGGCGCCCATCGGCGAAGGCCAGCTCAATCTCTGTCTCGTCGGAAAACCCGCCACCATGCCGGCGTTACGAGATTGGGCGGACGCGCGGTTTGGCGTCCCCGCCGATCATGTTTGGCGCACCATCACGCCGCTCCGCCGCGCCCCGATCGCGCCCGCCGCGTGTCGGCTATTTTTTATCGGCGACGCCGCACGCGTGGTCGAGCCCTTCACCGGCGAAGGAATTTTCTACGCTCT
>JBDUAE010000138.1:0-5689 GCA_040004805.1 Chthoniobacterales bacterium
CAGCGGGCCTGCCGCAAAATGGTGAGCGCTGATCTGCCTGCGGCTTAGTTCAGCATCGCGGCGGGTCTATCCCGCCTGGAAGATTCTGGCTTAAAATCCAGGGCGAAAAATGGAGGCAAACGTCGTCACCACCTCGACCTCAAGTCCGCGCGCATGCCTCACCTGCTTAGTCGATGCCATGGCAACAAGCCCGCCTTAGGATTCGGCGGTTGCCATCGCGGCGAGGCCGCCTTCCAACGATTGCTCCGGTTGAAAATCCAAGACGCGCTTCGCTGCTGTCGTGCTCGCTTGCGACTGGCCAATATCGCCCGGCGGAACGGGCGCCATTTCGATCGACCCGTTCCAAGTCGGATAATTTTTCCGCATCATCTCCGCCAATTCCCGGATGGAAACGGCGCGCCCGGTCCCCAAATTGCAGACCACGAACGGTGCGAGATTCGCGGCCAGGAGCGCCCGATTTATTCCGCGGGCGACGTCAGTCACGTAAATAAAATCGCGCGTCTGGGTGCCGTCGCCGTTGATCGTAATCCGCTTGTCGCAGCGTAGCGCGTCGGCAAAATTTGAAATCACTCCGGAGTACGGTGACGACGCGACCTGTCGCGGACCGAAAACGTTAAAGAAGCGAAGTGCGACAAAAGTGAGGACGCCCTCGGCCGCGAGGAGCCGGCCGTAATGTTCACCCGCGAGCTTTTGCAATCCGTAGGGTGAAAGCGGCAGCGTGGCATCGCTTTCCTGAACCGGAATCCGCGCGGGATTCCCGTAAACCGCCGCAGAACTCGCGTAGACCAGTCGCGGAATCTTTAGGGCGCGCGCCAATTCGAGGACGCGGAGCGTAGCGGTGAGATTGAGATCGTGGGCCCGTCGCAGCTCCGTCCAGGAGTCATTCACCGAGGGCAAAGCGGCGAGGTGCACCAAGCCATCAAATGGTCCCGAAAAATCCCGCGCTTCCACCTCCATGACATCGGCCGTCATGACTTCGAGTCGCGCCTGAGCGGATAAATTCTCCCGACGACCGGTACTGAAATCGTCCAGTACCGTGACGCGATCTCCAGATTGCAAAAGCCAGTCCACCAAATGCGAGCCGATAAATCCGGCCCCGCCAGTCACCAGATAATGCTTCATCATGTCCCGGCTTCTGCGGTGCGGCCTAGCCGATTCCGACTGCGTCCCTCCGACAGCACTTCCTGATAGGTTTGCCAGGTTTCTCGCGCCATGCGTGCGACTGGAAACTCCCGGGCCCGAGGCGGCCCGGCGCGGCGCAAGCTTTCCCGTCGCGCGGGATCGCGCAAGAGATCCGCCAGGGCTGCGGCCAGTCGCTCCGGTTCCGTGGGATCCACCAGAGTAGCTGCTTTTCCCGCCACTTCCGCGAGCGCCGGAGTCGAACCCGCGAGGACGCAGGCTCCGGAGGCCAGGGCTTCCAGTAGTGGCAACCCGAAGCCTTCATATAACGACGGAAACACAAAGATGTCGGCGCGCCGGTAAAGCTGCCGCAACATCCGGTCCGAGATCACGCCGGACCTCACGACGGTGTCTCGTAACCCCAATTCCTCCACCTGCTTTTCAAACTTCTGCTCTCGTTCCGGCGTTACTAGACCACGGCCAAACAGAACCAGTCGTACGTCCGGGAAATCCTGGCGGAGAATCTGAACCGCCGCCAACAACGCAGCAACATTCTTCCGTGGCTCGAGATTAAAGGGCGAAACCAAAACCAACCGACCAGGCTGATAGAGCGGATCATCGCGAAGCAAATCGTCGCCCGGGTCAGCGAAAAATTCCTCCTCCACTCCGTGCCGAATCACCACTCGGCGTTCGGCCGGCACATTCCAAAAGCGATCGAGATCGTTCGCGGTGGTTTGAGAGATACAAATGACTCGCGCGGCGCGCCGTTCCACCCGTTTGCGGTGCAATTGATACAACATGTCCTCACGAGTCGCTCGGTACTCGGGAAGAATTTCCTCGATCAGATCGTGCTGCGTTACGACCACTGGACATCGCGTGGCATAGGGCACGAAATCGTGCACTACATGCAGGAGCGAAATCGATTGGGCTAAGAAATGGCGCAGATACGAAATCTCATCGACCAAAGGCATTCCCCGATGTTTCCAATGCCGCAGCCGCCGATACCGCCAGCGTGAGCCCGGTTGAAAAACCTCACGCAATTCAGGGACCGGCTCGGGATTGGAACCAAGCAGCAAGAACTCCTGGTCCGGCGCGATTTCGGACAGACCACGGACTAACTGGACAACATAGCGGTAATGGCCCGCCGTCATTTTCAAGTGATCCAGCGTAGAAAAATCAATCGCGATGCGCATGACGAAGAGAAGCAATAGCTGCCCACGGCCTGTTTCCAGCGCAGGATGGACTGAGGGCGGGCCCGGGGGCGAGCGTCATTATTGGGCCCACCGCCCCTTCCAGCGCTGCACCCAGCCGACTGCGCGTGGGCCGAGCGCAGCTTGGAGTCCGAGATTAAGAAGGACCGGTGGCGGGGGCACGCGAGCCTCCAAGGTGTGGAAGGCCAGGGTCCGCAGGACGGCGCCGCGCGCTCCCAAGCTATTCAATTGGTGAATCATGTCCCCGGCAGCATGCGCGATGGCGCGACGCTCGTCAGCGGAAGCGCCCGCGCGCAGAAGTGGGCGGTAAATTTCATCCACGATTTCTTGATGAAGCGCGACCAGCGCGGAGACGGATTTGGATTCATCGTGCAGCCGGTAACGCGAAAAAACTTCCGGCACATAATGAAACGGGACGCCGCGCGCCGCGAGCTTCAGCCAGAGATCGTAGTCCATGCAGTAATGCAAGTCCTCGCGCACAGCGGGCGGTACCATGCTGGTGCGGAAAAAACAGGACGGCTGAGCAATGAAGCGGTGGGCCAGGTGACGGAGACGTGAATACGGTTCCCCGGGGAATTTCTCGACCACCGTCTCGCCATCCTGAGCCACGTAAACGCAATCACCATAAACCACGCCAGCCTCCGGATTCTGCGTAAAGAGATCGGCCACGCGCTGCAACACACCGGGCTCGAGCAGGTCGTCGCTGTTCAGCCACGTCCAGATATCGCCATGCACGTGTGCGAAACCTTTGTTCAAAGCGTGGCTTTGTCCGCGATCCTTCTCGCTCTCCCAATAGCTAATCTGCGCTTCGTAACGACGGATCACTGCGGCGCTGTCGTCAGTGCTCCCGCCATCGATCACGATCAGTTCCAACTCGGGAAATTTCTGGTCCAGCAACGAGCGCAGGGTCGCTTCCAGATAGGCGCCTTGATTATACGAAGGCGTGACCACGCTGATCTTCACGCGGCGGGCACCTCTCTCGCTGGGCGACTCAGGATTTCGCGAAACCAATTAAGATAATCCTCCACCATCCGGTCGCGCCCGAAGCGCGTCCGGGCCGCCACTCCCGCCTGCATACCCATGGCTCGCCGACGATCCGGCGCATCTAGTAAACTTGCGATCGCACCGGCCATTGCGGCGGCGTCCCCCGGTGGCGTGAGGAGGCCGGTTTCACCCTCTGCAATTTGCTCTGGAATCCCGCCCACGGCCGTCGCTACCACCGGCGTTTCACAAGCCAGTGCCTCCAGAATGGAAGTGGGAAACGTGTCCGCGCGGGCCGCGTGAAGGTAGAGATCCGCCGCTTGATAAAATGTCGCCAGCCGCGCGTTGTTCTGCATGAAAGGGACGAAGCGGATCGTGGCGGAAGCGCCCATTTGTTCGTCCGGCGCGTCTTCCCCGATGGCGAGAAAAATCAGTGGCCGACTGGAGCGTCGTTCCGCCAGCCGCGCGATCGCACTACGTAGCGTCTCATAATCCTTCCAAACATTTCCGCGGATGCTCAGCGCGGTGAAAAGCAGTATATCTGCCTCTTGCGGCAACCCCAACGCCGCCCGCGCAGTCTCGCGGTCACCCGGCTTGAAGACATCGAGATCAATCCCGTTGGGAATGACGCGACTTTCGATCACCGCCGACGCGACCATTGACGAAGCGAGTTTGTCGACCAACCACTGGCAAGGCGCCGCCACGTAAAACCTGCTGCGCTGGAAAATCTCGCGTTTACGCCGCCAATTTTCTGCCGTCCCGTCGCGCTCAATCGCCGGTGGAATGGTCAAATCCGGGCACTCTCCACAGCCGATCTTCCACCGCTCGCAAGCGAACGAATGCGCACAATGCCCGCTCAAAAGCCAGGCGTCATGCAGAGTAATCACCAGCGGCAGACGGGCCGAAAGCTCCGGCAAGAAACGCAGATCGAAATAGTCGCGGTGAAGATTGTGCGCATGCACTAGTCGCGGAGAGAATGGAGCCAGTGACAACAGTTCGCGCGTCCCGGGATAATGAAACAACTCAAGGCCGCGCCGGCGGTCGACTTCGTTGCGCAGATCGCCCAGGCGGGAGAGCTGATGGGTAATCTGCGGGAGCACGCGCACTCGCCTCGCCACCAATGCGAGGGTGGCGCGATCCAGGGTCTGACGCCAACGATTCTTCGGAATCTGGTAGATTTCAGAACGCGCCGAAGTTTTTGTACCGACGGCGAGGGCCGCTTTGCAGCCGCGCTCGCAGTATCCGTCGAGCAAGCTCAAGGCCATCTGCTCTGCGCCGCCCACGCGATCGCTCGTGCTTACGAGGAGGATGTTGGGCTTATCCACGGAACCAGGAAGTAAGGTGACGTTCGAATTCGGGTCCGTCCCAATCGCGCACCAGAAAACGCGGGAGGCGATGGCGGGGAGCGCGGCGCGCGATCGGCGCCGCCTCGCAGGTCACGCCGGAACGGAAGTCACGGCAAATGTCGAGAGTGGCCTCGTTAAAGGAACCGTAGGGATAGGAAAAATGGACGCCGGTTTGACCGATGAATGCTTCGAGCTGGCGCTGACTTCCGCTGATCTCGGCGCGTTGTTCAGCAGGGTCTCGGCAGGCCAGATCGCAATGCGTCACCGTGTGCGCACCGAGCGTAATGAGCGGATCGGCGGCGAGGATTCTCAATTCCGCCTCGGTCATGCAGCGATAATGCGGACGGGCCTGAACTGGCGTGTCGGTTAATTCGCGAAGTTGCTGGAGCACCGGCTGTTGTTCAGGCTCGGTCAGCGGGAGCAGCGCGCCGTGCAGCTCGCAGAAGAGATTCTGACGCGCGGTCCGCTCCCCGATAGCGAGCACGTTCCAGTTCGAATCGTGGGCGGAGAGCCGTCCCAGATTCCAGGTGCGGGTCTGACCATTGATTTCGAGCCGCAAGACTTCTGGCAGACGGGCTGCGCCGAGCGTGAGCCGTGCGAGATCGTCCCACCAGAATTCGCGCTCCGTTCCCACGTAGCCGGTGGCCACGTAAATCGTCGCCGGCACTCCGGCGGCCCGCAGAATCGGACGCGCGTTTTCCAGATTGTCGAGATAACCGTCATCGAAGGTGATGACGACGCCGCGCCGCGGTAATTTCCGCCGCTCGATCGCATCCATGAGTTGATCCAGACTCAAGGGCTGCGCGACGCGTTTAATGACCTCCAAATGTTGGCGAAAACGCTCGGGCCGGACGGAGAGCAGATGCGGATCGGTCTCGGGCTCGAAGACGCGATGATAGCAAAGAATAACGGGCGGCGGCGCCAGGCGGAACCCGGCGCGGCGTCGCAGCCCGCGGAGGGAACGCCACGCTGCGGCGCAGGGCTGGCGCACGCTCTTGAGCAGCATCATGATTTGCGGACGCGCGCACCCAC
>JBDUAE010000139.1:0-5679 GCA_040004805.1 Chthoniobacterales bacterium
GGCCGGAGCTGCTTCAGTTCGGCTTCGAGTTCGGAGAAATCATTCATGGTTTACGAAATTCTTGCGCAGGGCGCCGAGGGCGTAGCGGTAACGCGAGGCGGCCGTGTTTTGCGAAATGCCGAGGATCGATCCGATGTCGGCAAAAGTGAGCTCGTTCCAGATTTTCATGACCAGGACCTCGCGTTGTTCGGCGGGCAAGCCATCGACCGCGCGAGCGAGCGCCTGCTGCGCATCATTGCCGGCCTCGAATTGCGGGGCGACCGCGAGATCGGCCTCGGCAATGGCAGTGGCCTCGCGACGGGCGCGGCGGGCATCGCGGCGGAGCAGATCGAGAGCGATGGAACGGACGGCCGCGAAGAGCAGCGCGCGATTATTAATGGAATGCTGCTTCCGCCAAAAGCGCACGAATGCTTCCTGGACGATATCCTCGGCATCGGCGCCGGAGCGGACGAATTGCCGCGCGAAGAGCACGAGCCCGGGCGCGGCTTCGGCGAAGCAAGTTTTCCAATCCTGATGAGTAGCGACATCTTCCATGACCTGGGCGGGGTCTTTCATAACAGGACGCCGCCGCGCCTCGAATTTGTCTGGCGCGACGAACGATTTTTCAGCTTCGTCGAATGTGGACGGGAGCGCCATGGTTGCGAGTGTCATCGTTTTACTGTGCAGACGCCGCCAAACCGCTAATTTGTCTGGCGCGATGAGATTCCTCCTCCTTCCCGTCCTGTTCCTCGCCGCGCTCGTGGCGCGCGCGGAGAATTGCGACCCATCAAAGACGGCGCAGGAGATGATGGAGAACGAAACGCGCTTCGTCGCGCTCGGGCAGGAACAGGGAGCGCGCGCCGCTTCGCTCGCCTATCTGGCGGACGACGCGATCATGTTCGAGCCCGGGCCGGTGAACGCGAAGAAGACCTGGCTGGCGCGTCCGGAAGGCGGCCTCTCATTGCAATGGAAGCCGACTTTTGCTGCGATGGCGCGGAGTTGCGATCTCGGTTTTACGACGGGCCCGGCGGAGTGGCGCAAGCACAGGGAGGACGAAAAGCCGCTGGGTTACGGCGAATACATTTCCATCTGGAAGAAACAAAAAGACGGCGCCTGGAAAGTGGAAGTGGATGTGGGCGGCGCTGTCCCTTCCGCGCAGAAAAACGAAGATACGGTCGCGATTTCCTTGAGTAACGAAGCCGCGCCGCTCGTGACCGAGGCGACCGCGCAGAAGAAACTACGCGCCGCGGAAAAATGGTTTCTCGACGCGGCGAAGACCGATTCCACTTCCGCGCTGGTGGGCGCGAGCAGCGAGGATATCCGCGTCCATCGCGAGGGAGTTTTCCCCGCGACGGGCCGCCAGCCAGCCGCGCTGATGTTGAGTGTGCGCCGCGGGAAACTGAAGCAGGAGCAAAGCGGCGGCGCGATGAGCGCGGCGTGCGATTTAGCCTACCGCTACGGAAAATACACGCTCGAGTTGAGCCAGAAAACCGAGCGCGGCTACTACCTGCAAATTTGGCAGACCGACAACACAGGCGCCTGGAAATTATTGATCGATTACGAATCGCCGCTCGCCCCGGAGATCAAGAAGATCGGCGAATAGAAACGCCGCGGATCGTTAGCGGTACGGCATGACTGACAACGTGGTGAGATTCGTGCCGTGGAGACGGAACGATCTAATCTCCTGGACATCAGCCCCGCTTCCCACCCGCTGAACCAGCGGGCGGGAGCGAGTGACCATTTCCATCGCGCGGACGGGCGTGCCCAAAAATCGGCGCCATCTTAGTCCACTTTAAGTCTAAACGCGCGCCGGCTAAAATTTGAAGGACACGCCGCCGTAATAGTTCCGTTTGTAGGCAGGCACGATGCCTTCATCGCGGATTTCCCCGTAGTAATCTTCGTTAAACAAATTGTGGATGCCGGCAAAGACCCCAATGCGGCCCTGCCAGACATTCACCTCCGCAGTTAAATCCCAGACCGCATAGGCCGGGATAAAATGGTCGGCCGTGTTGTTGGAGTCGGCAAAACTGTCGTCCACGAAAGTCCCGAGCAGGCCCACTTTAACGACATCCTTCCAGCGATAGATCCCACCCACTTTGACCTGATAATCGGGGGCGTAAGTGGTATCGAATCCGTTGGCCGGTCCGGAGGTAAACTCGGTGTCGAGCAACGTGACGTTGCCGTAGAGATTGAAGTGGCCCCAAGGGCTTTCCACCCCGCCGTTAAACATCGCCAGAATGTCGAGTTCCGCAGCCGCCTCAAAGCCGGTATAGCGAGCATCACCGACGTTGCCGGTCGTCGGCGCGCCATTGAGCGTAATGTCACCCACCTGATCGTCGAAATTGAAGTAAAACGCGCCGACATCGAAGGTGAGATACGGCAGCGGCTTACCGCGCAAGCCGAGTTCAAACTGCAGGGCGTGTCCTTCCTCGAGATCTCCGTTGACCACGCCGTTAGGAGCAGTCGGGACCAGTTCACCATAAGTGCGCGGACGATAAGCTTGCGCGACCGTGCCGTAGAGTTCGAGCCGGGACGGTCCGCCCGCTGTCACCACCGGGGCTACGTTCTTTATCTCCTTGCTGTAGTGCTTGCCGGAAGGGGCGGCTGATTCCTGGATTCCTTCCAACAGGACGTAGGAAGTGCCCAGACTAAGCAACGGGACAAAGGAGAAATCCGATCGAACTAACAAGCTGTCAGGCGGGATAACTTTGGTCGTGTTCACCCTCTCATCCAATCCCTGCTGGAAGAACTCGAGACGAAATCCCGGCGTAATCGAGAGGCGGCCAAAATGGAAGCGGTTCTCAGCGAAAACTGCGCCGTCGGTTGTTTCGCCCTGATTGAATCGGCGTAGGACTCCGCGATCCGCGTCCCGAGTGGCACCGCGCTCGTCCGTGCGGTCCTGCGTGGCGTGGTAAAAGGAAAGACCGCCCGCGAAGGTGGAGATGTCGTTAGCAAAATCGTAATCGTGCCGCAAACGGGCTTCTGCACCCTGCGTGTAGTCGTCCCGAATCTGGACGTCGTTCGTACTCGCAGCTGAACCGGGCGCCGGATTCGGATTCGGTGCGATCCCAAAACCACCCCCACGCTGCCGCTTGCTGTAGCGCTGCAAATAGCCCGCGAAGCCTTTGATATCGAGCTGGGTGCGATCGGAGAAATTCTTCTGATACTCGAGCGTGCCGTAGTAGCGCTGGAGCCTGAAACGATCGAAAAAGCGCGTCGTCGCGTTGCGATCCACCTGGTAGAGCGAGACACCGGGTCCGGGCACCGCGGTCAGTCCGCCCGGCTCGCCGTGCGTCTCGTCGTAAAGGTCGAGCGTGGCAATGAAGCGGCTGTCGCTCCCGCAATCGATCACAAATTTCACGCTCCCTGCATTCAGATCGTAATCGCTATTAATGCGGAAGCCGTTCCTCTCCCGATGATCGTAGTAGGCGTAATATCCGACAGGTCCGAGCGTGCCATCGGTCTCGGTGAAATTCTGGTAGAGCTCATCCGTGCCGAAGAGATTCTTCGTGGTGAAATGGAAGGGCGCATCGCGGCGCGGCATTTTCGTGACGAAGTTGACCGCTCCGCCGGGTTGCGGCCCAAATTGCAGAGCCGCACCGGACCGGATGAATTCGATCCGCTCGACGGCATCGAGGATCGGTGTGTAATGCGTCTCCGGAAAGCCGAACTGCTCGTTCTTAATCGAGAGGCCGTCTTTTAAGACCTGAATCGTCTCGCTCCGCTGCGAATCAAGACCACGGTAACCGAGATTGATAATCGGAGAATTCGGCTCCTCGCTCACGAGCAGGCCTGGCGTGGTGGCGAGCGCTTCGCGGAAGCTATTGTTTGCGATTTCAGGTAACTCAGACGGCTTCACAAAAGACGTCTTCTTTCCGGAATTGATGCGCGTCCCTTCCACTTCGGGCAATGCCGGGTATTCCACCGGATCGACATCGAACCCGTGCACGACCACGCTATCGGCGACTGCGGTTTCTCCCGCAGTGGTCGTCTCCATCAGAGCCAACGTGTAGGAGGGCTCGGCTAGGACGCGATCGCCTTGAGCATTTACCGTCGCCGTAGCCGACGATTCTGTGCTGAGCGGGACTGCGTTGCCGTTGTGGTCACGCGCCGACTGTGCGCTCGGCCGCCGCTCTGAGTTTACCTCCTCCTCGATTTCCGCCGAGCCGGTCTCAGCAAATAGGTAAAGGCTGGCTGCCACCAAGGTGTGGAAAAATATCGTGGTCAATCGTAACTGCATCGTCGGGTTCCTTTCGGGTTGGGGTTTTTCGTCGCAAAAACATCGAGGAAAGCCGTGGTCTTGGATCCGACGCAGCGCGCGTCGTTCACTTGGTGCGTCGGCGCAGAGATGGCGCCGTTCGCATTGACGCCTGTGTTCTCGCCCGGATGGCCGAAAATGAAATTCAGCCAAGATTTGCCGAGCGTTTCGAGTCCGATTTGCTGCGAGTCTCCTGACTCCCCATTCACAACCCCACTTGGCGCGGCTGCCGGCACGAACTCGTTATAAATGCTCGGACGATCACCTGACGCCAGGTTCCTATTATTTCCGCCTCGTGGCGGACCACGGGTATGCATCCTGAACACCGAATTTCTTCGCTCGCTCTCAGCCGCGCTGATCCATGCTGCGGTGCGGCCGCCGTTGTTGGACAAAACAGATCCGTCGGGATTCAGGAGCGGAACAAAATCGAAATTTGAAGTTTCCAGCAGCTCTTCCGCGGGCGGGGAGACAATTCCTCTCGCAGTTACACTTAAATGAACGCCGGCGACTCGTTCCACCTTCGCAATGTGAGTCGCCGCACCGCTTCCTGGCTGCGCCACAATCGGCTCGTTAGCCAAGGCTGGCTCCGCGACAAAAAGACAGATCGGCAGCGCGGAAATGACTACGGCGGAGAATGCCCAAGAAAAAGACACGAGGCCGAGACAACGCGAGAACCGAGCGAGGGGCAAGAGATTTCTTACGAAAATGTAATCAACGAACCGCTCCGCTTGGACAAGAGATGAAAGCGATTGGCGAACAGCCGACACGGGCGGTCGTCCCGTGCCGGGCTCCCGGTTCCAACCTTTCCCGGTTCCCCGACACGGTCGATGGCCAACCCGTGAGCTGACGCAAGCCACAGAAGACGAAATCTGACTGGCGGGAGCAAGACATTTCTGACGAAAATGTCATTTTCCGCCGACCGGTAAGGGCGGCGCGAGCTTCCAGCTTGCCCTCTCCACCCTCACAGCTGGAAACTTGCGCTATCTTGACCATCCCACCCGATCCGTTCCCGCCCGGCCTCGCTGGCCTCACGAACCGCCTCCAGCTGGGCCCGCGCCTGCATCCGAGCGCTTTTGTGGCGAGTACCGCGACCCTCGTGGGCGACGTCACGCTCGCGGAAGGCTCCAGCGTCTGGTACGGCGCAGTCCTACGCGGCGACATCAATCGCATTGTCATCGGCGCGCGTTCCAACATTCAGGATAACGCCGTCGTCCATCTAGCGGACGAACATCCGGCGATTGTCGGCGAGCTCGTCACCATCGGCCACGGCGCGATCGTCCATGCTTGCACGATCGACGACGAGGTACTTGTGGGCATGGGCGCGACGATTTTGGACGGCGCGGAAGTCGGCGCGCGCTCGATCATTGGCGCAAACGCGCTCGTCACCGCCGGCACGAAAATTCCGCCCGGCTCGCTCGTCATCGGCACGCCCGCCAAAGTCG
>JBDUAE010000140.1:0-5666 GCA_040004805.1 Chthoniobacterales bacterium
TCTTCTTCGAGGCCGAGAGGAGGGCGTTCGAAACCGCTTCGAGCAGGATCTCGCGTTTGATTCCGCGCTCCCGCTCGAGGTATTCCAGCATGGCGATAAACTCGGCGTTCATAAAAGCATCGAGCCCGCAGACGAAAAAGAGTGGGACACTGGCTCCCACTCCAATCCACCGCGGACTAGGGCTCTACGATAGATTTTGGGTGGGGGTTCGTCAAGGGTGGGAATGCCGCCGGAGCCGAATGTGCCATGGTCAGCGTTGGACGTTGGACGTTGACCGTTGAACGTTCCCCGGTGACCCGCCTCCGGCTTTCGCTTCTCGTTCTCTGCATCTGGGCGGCGATTTATCTACCAAGGCTCGGCGCGCTCGAAATCAAAGGCGAGGAAGGGCGGCGCATTCTACCGGCGGTGACGATGCTGAAATCGGGGAACTACCTCGTGCCGCAAGTCGGGAGCGAACCGTATTTTCGCAAGCCACCTCTTATCAATTGGCTGGTGGCGGCGTCGTTTAAAATTACCGGCCGGCGCGATGAATGGTCCGCCCGAATTCCCTCGGCTCTGGCCGTGCTCGCCGTCGCGCTTGCCTTCGTTTGCGTCGCGCGCGGCGCCCTCGGTTCTACTGGCGCACTCATCGCCGCGTTGGCGTGGCTGACAAATTTCGGGCTGTTGGAAAAGGGACGGTTAATCGAGATCGAAGCCTTGTACGCGTCGCTCAGTGCGCTCGCTTTTATTTGCTGGCTGAGTTGGTGGCGCGAGGGCCGTTCGCCCTGGCTGGTCTGGACGGTACCGTGGATTTTCCTCGGGCTCGGCTTGCTCGCGAAAGGGCCGCTGCATCTGTTCTTCTTCTACGCAGTGCTGCTGGCGGTTCTGATCTCGACTCGCACACTACGTTCAGTCCTCCATCCGGCGCATTTGTTAGGCGTGCTTATCATGCTGGGTATCTTCGCGGCGTGGGCTGTCCCCTGTCTCCTCGCGATGCGGGAAACCCATGTGGCCCATGCCTGGACTCGGGAATTTTCCGGACGAGTGAGTGGTGAGGATTTTCACTTTGCAGGGTGGATTCTTAATATCCCGCGCGGGCTCGGCTATTTCCTGCCGTGGCTCTTGCTCTTTGGCTTCCGAGGCAAATCAGGCGATGACAAAGAACCTGCGACCCAGACTTTTCGCGGGGTGGCCTGGGGTGTGGTCATCTCATTTGTCGTCATCAGCTTGCTGCCCGGTTCGTTGCCGCGTTACACCATGCCGCTTTTGGCTCCAGCGTCCTGGTTGCTGGCGTCAGCCCTCACGACCTCCCGGATTGAGTTTCCTTCCTGGCTGCGTTTGCGGCGCCCCCCTTTCCTGGCTTTCGAGCTGCGTTGGCCTTCGCTTATCACCGCGACTGTGGTGGCAGCGATGCTGGTCTATTCCTGTGCGCTCGTGCCGCGGCTGCGCACTCGCGAAAAAGTGCGGAATCTCGCGACTGCGATTAACGAGGCTCTCCCGGCCGCGGAGCCGCTTTACGCGGTCGATCCGGATTACCAGCCGTTCCTTTTTTATGTGCGCGAGCCTCTTGTCTACTGCTCGCAGTTGGCGGAAGTGCCGCTCACGGCGCGATTTTTTTTAGTTCGGCCCGAGAAAGAAAATGAGGCGTTGGCCAGCGCGCGCTGGGCGCCGCGCCACGTCCAGAAGAGTTTATCTCTGCGCGATTACCGGAAGAAGGGAGTGATCTTGTTTGAAATTTTATGACGCCGGGGCGGATGAGATAAATTAGCCGACATCGGCTGTCACCCGTTTGACAGTCCGGGCCGCCGAGATTTACTTAGCACGCTAACGATTTCCCGCGCGACTTTCATGAATTCCACCCCGATTGACGAGTTCGGCATGGTTCTTTTCGGAACCGCCCGCTCTTGGCGCACCAAGCTCGATCAAAGATTGCGCCCGCTCGGTTTGAGCCAGGGAAAATGGCGGACGCTGATGCACCTCTCACGAGGGGGCGATAAGCTGACTCAGAAGGAAATCGCCGAGCGCATGGGAATCGAGGAGCCGACTCTGGTCGGTTTGCTGAATCGGCTCGAAGGCGATGGCTGGATTACCCGGCAGGAATCGCTAAACGATCGCCGTTGCAAGACTGTCCATTTGCAACGCCGCTCGCAGTCGGTGCTGGATCGAATTTTTAGCGCCGCGCACAAATTGCGCGAGGAATTGCTCAATGACGTGCCGAGTGATGACCTTGAAACCTGTTTGCGTGTTTTAAACCAGATCCGCGAGCGCGCGGAAAAAGAAAATAGCGATCCACACGATGATGGATCACTGGTAGCGAACGGAAGCAAATAGCATGACCACCATGACGCGAACTAACGTCGCCGCGCGCGAAGCCGGAAAGGACGGGCAGCGCGTTGGACGCAAACGTCTTTACTGGATCGGAGGCGCCATTCTCCTGGTCGCACTCGTCCTCTTTCTCCGCGGCCGGGGCAAAGACACAGCCCCGCCGGAACGCCCACCCCGCCCCGTCGCCGTCGCGAAAGTGCTGGAAAAAGACGTGCCCCTTTATATCGATGAAATCGGCACCTGCGCGGCGAACGAAAGCGTCCAGGTGAAAGCCCAGATCGCGGGCCAGATCGTCTCGCGCGATTTCAAGGACGGCGCCGAGATCAAAAAGGGCGAAATCCTTTTCACGGTCGACCAGCGCCCCTACCAGGCCGCGCTCGATTCCGCGAAAGCCGACGACATGCTCGCGCAGGCAACGCTGAAGCGGCAGGAGGACTTGAAAGCGAAAGGCGTGACCGCCACGCAGGATCTCGACACCGCGAAGGCTAACGCCATGAAAAGCTCCGCTGCGGTGGCCGCGGCGCAGGTGAATCTCGACTACTGCACCATTCGCTCGCCGATCGATGGTCGCGCCGGCCTGCGGCAGATCGATGTCGGCAACACCGTCAGCCCCGGCAGCGGCAGCGCCGTCCTCGTGCAGATCGATAATCTCGATCCCATCTACACCGATTTCACCGTCGCCGAGCCCGATCTCCCGCTCGTCCGCAAATACTTGAACGGGCCAAACCTAAAAGTGTTGACCGACGCCGAGAAAGACGGCTTCCCGCCGCAGGAAGGCCAGCTCTATTTCATCGCCAACGCTGTTCAGCCCGGCACCGGCACGATCCAGGCGCGCGCCACCACACCCAATCCGAAACATCAGCTCTGGCCGGCGCAGTTCGTGCATGTGCGCTTGATTCTCGACCTGCTGAAAAACGCGAAACTGGTCCCGAACGGCGCGATTCAGATCGGCGAAAAAGGGCCTTACGTTTTCGTCGTGAAGCCTGATTCCACCCTCGACCTTCGCCAGGTCACGCCCGGCCAGAAGCAGGACAACGAGTTGACCGTCATCACGAAAGGCGTGAGCGCGGGCGAACGCGTCGTCACCCTCGGCCAGCTCCAGCTCGCGCCCGGTGAAAAAGTTGAGGTGAAGGATTCGGCTAACCCTTCGCCTAACGAGAAGTCCTCGCCTGACGACGAGGCCGCCACCGCGCCCTAACGAATGGTCACTTCAAATGAGGATGGTCGCAACGGTGGGGACGAAAACGGCCATACCGCGCATCGCAGCCAGCCTTCGGAGGCCGCCGCGGAGAAGGCGAGGAGCACGCCGGCGCAGAAGCTGACGCAGTTTTCCTCCGGCCTTTCGCGCCCGTTCATCCAGCGGCCTGTCATGACGATGCTGCTGACGGCGTCGATCATCGTCTTCGGCATCATCACCTACCAACTGTTGGCGGTGAACGATCTGCCCGCAGTCGATTACCCCGTCATCCGGGTGCAGGCCTCTTATCCCGGCGCCAACCCTGAGACGATGGCGAACACGGTCGCGACGCCGCTGGAGAAACAGTTCACGCAAATTCCCGGGCTCGACTTGACCACGAGCACGAGCACGCAGGGGAGCACTTCGATCACGCTGCAATTCAATCTCTCGAAGAGCATCGATGCCGCCGCGACCGATGTGCAATCGGCGATCCAGGCCGCGAGCGGGCAATTGCCTAACGACCTCCCGAGCCCGCCCACGTTCACGAAATCAAACCCGAACGACCAGCCGGTGATCTACATTGCCCTAACGAGCGGGACCCTGAGCAGCGGCGAGCTTTATCGTTACGCCACGACCGAGGTACAGCAGCGCATCAATATCCTTCCTGGCGTCTCGGAAGTGAACGTTTACGGCGTCAAAAGCGCCATTCGGATCAAGGTCGACCCGGGCAGGTTGACGGCACGGAACATGACCTTCGACGAGCTCAGCGCCGCCATCCGCGCCAGCACTTCTTACGCGGGCGCAGGCCAGTTCGACGGCGCGAACAAGTCGATCACGCTCCGGCCACAGGGGCAGATCGCGACCGCCGAAGGTTATCGTAACATCATCATCAAGCAGGGCGCGGACGGCTCGCCGGTTTATCTGCGCGACGTCGCGAAGGTGATCGACGGCGTTTCCGACGAGCGCTCCTCGCGGCATTTCTTCGCCCGCGGTTATAACCCGCCCGCTTCGGTCATCGTCTTCGCCGTCTCGCGTCAGGCGGGCGCGAACGCCGTCGCCGTCGCGAAATCTGTGCGCGATCTGCTCCCCGGATTACAGCGCGAACTCCCGGGGTCCATTCACCTCATCCCGGTGCATGATCGTTCGCAATCGATCGTCGATTCGCTCCACGACGTGCAGCTCACGCTCGCGATCGCTTTCGTCCTCGTCATCGCCGTCATCTTCGTTTTCCTCGGGCGGGCGGGCGACACCCTCATCCCGATGGTGGCGCTGCCAATGTCGTTTTTTATTACGTTCGTCGCGATGTGGGAGCTCGGTTATTCCGTGAATAATCTTACCCTCATGGCGCTCACGCTCGCGATCGGCTTCCTCGTTGATGACGCGATCGTCTTTCTTGAGAACGTCGTCAGGCGCGCGGAAGCGGGCGAGTCGATCTACCGCGCGACGCTGAACAGCGCGGGTGAAATATCCTTCACCATCCTCTCGATGACGCTCTCGCTCGCGGCGGTTTTCATCCCGCTTGCGTTCATGCCGGGATTGTTGGGCCGAATTTTTCGCGAGTTTGCGGTCACGATCATCGTCGCGATTTTCGCTTCCGGTTTGGTCTCGTTAACCCTCACGCCGCTGATGTGTTCGCGCATTCTGGCGGAACGCGGCCAAGACCATCGCGACAGTTGGATGCAGAATTTCGTGAACCGGTTCTTCATTCCAATTCGCGATTTCTACAGCCGCACCCTCGATAAATTCCTCGACTTCGGCTGGATCGCGCTGCCGATCGTGCTCGCCTGCGGCATTGGCGTTTGGTTCTTCTTCACCCATCTACCCTTCACCTTGTTGCCGAATGGCGACAGCGCGACGATCCGCGGCTTTTTCATCGTGAAAGAAGGTTCGTCGCCGAATGCGCAGAAGGCCTTGCAGGATAAGCTTGACCCGATTTTGCAGGCCAATCCCGCGGTCGATAAGTATTTCACCGTCGCTGGGCGGACCGGCCAATCCGCCGGAATTTTCACGGTTATCTTTTTGAAAGATGCGAGCGAGCGTCCAGACATCGACACGGTCGCGGCGCAGTTGCGCGCGGCTTGCAGCGGCATCCCCGGCATCTTCCCGACGCTTAACCCGCAGCCGGTCCTGCGCATCGATGTCGGCGGAACGGGTAGTTCGTTTGGCCGCTACACTTATGTGCTGA
>JBDUAE010000537.1:0-1706 GCA_040004805.1 Chthoniobacterales bacterium
TGAACGGCCCCAGATCGACGTAAGCAAGCGCGACAGTCAGGGCGAGCAGCAGGAGTAACGCGAGGCCGCTCAGGAGATAGGTGCGAGCGGAGGGTGCGTTCATGGGTGCCGGTTAATCATGTAGATAAGCGGGAAAACAAAAACCCAGACGATGTCGACGAAATGCCAGTAAAGCCCGAGCAATTCGACCGGCGTGTCATGATTCTCGAAGGCGTTTCGGAACCAGGCCCGCACTGCGAAAAAGCTGACCATGAAGACGCCGATCGTGACGTGGAATGCGTGCACGCCGGTGAGGAGCCAATAGAGGTAGTAGAATAATTCGGCGTGCGCGGAATCGGCGGCAGCGATGTGGAAATTGCGTCCGGGAAAAAGCCCCTCGTGGATTTCCCGCGCGTATTCGAATCCCTTGATCACAAGGAAAAGCACGCCTAACGAGGCGGTCGCGAGCAACAGAAGACTCAGGAGTCCGCGTCGGTTATTTTTCGCGGCGCGGACGGCGAACGCCATGACCGTGCTGCTGACGAGAAGGACCGCGGTGTTAGTTCCGCCGAAGGCGATGAGGGTGTGCTTGCTCGCCTCCGCGAAGGCCAGCGGATAGTAAATGCGGTAGACGGTGTAACCGAGAAACATTCCGCCGAAGAAAAGAATCTCCGTCGCGATAAAGAGCCACATGCCGAGCGTGGCCGCTTCGCGTTGTTGCGTCGCATCGTCGAACTGATGCTCGACCGGATAAGCTGTCGTCGCCTCAGTCATGAAAGATTCGCTTTCGATAATTTTTGCAGGACGGCGAACTCGGCCTCGGCGGCGCAGGAGTCGTAGCCATAGGGATCGGCGGTCACGACTGGCTGCGTCTTGAAGTTATCCTTCGGCGGCGGCGAAGAAGTAGTCCATTCCAGACCAGTCGCGTCCCACGGATTCGGGCCGGCCACTCTGCCGTAGCGCCATGACCAGAGCAGGTAAACGAGCGGCAAAAAGTAGCCGATCGCGAGAATCGAAGCTCCCGCGGTGGAAAGAACGTTCAGGACCTGGAACTCGGGCGCGTAGACGTGGTAGCGGCGCGGCATTCCCAGATAGCCGAGAATAAATTGCGGAAAGAAGGTCAGATTAAAGCCGGCAAAAATCGTGACCGCCGAGAGCTTCGCGAGGCGCTCGGGATACATCCGACCGCTAATTTTCGGCCACCAAAAATGGAGCCCACCGAGGTAGGCCATGACCATTCCGCCAACCATGATGTAATGGAAGTGCGCGATCACAAAGTAGGTGTCGTGCACGTGCACATCGACCGCGAGCGCGGCCAGAAAAAGACCGGTGAGGCCGCCGATTGTGAAGAGTCCGATGAAGCCGAGGGCGTAGAGCATCGGCGTTTGAAAGGTAATCGAGCCTTTGTAAAGGGTCGCCGTCCAGTTGAAGACTTTAATCGCGGACGGGATGGAGACGAGGAAGCTGAGGACGGAGAAAATCATCCCGGCGTAGATCGATTGGCTACTGACAAACATATGGTGGCCCCAGACGAGAAAGCCGAGGACGCCGATGGCCACGCTGGCGTAGGCGACAAAGTGGTAGCCGAAAATTTTCCGCCGCGCGAAGCAGGGAATGAGTTCACTGACCACACCCATCCCGGGCAGAATCATGATGTAAACCGCAGGATGCGAGTAGAACCAAAAGAGATGTTGAAAGAGCAGCGGATCACCGCCTAACGAGGGATT
>JBDUAE010000141.1:0-5655 GCA_040004805.1 Chthoniobacterales bacterium
GAGCGCGGAAGTCATTGTCGGCAAATTATCGCATCAGTCCCGGAAGTTTCCAACGACCTTCACCGAGCGGATAAAAGGCCGCCCCCGCCGACCCACACGCAAGCCTGTCATCCCGAGCCGCGCAGACGGCGAGGGATCTCACCGCCGCAGCAGCAGTCACCAGCTGCCGAATGAACTCCGATAACCGTGCGGCGCATGGAAGGGGCGGCAGACGAGCGCGCGATCACGTTTCGAAGTCCACGCCGCCACGGGAGACATTGGGAGATCCCTCGGCCGTCTTCGCGGCTCGGGATGACAGTCGGGGCGTCGTTGGTCGAATGCGCGAACCGCCCCGCCCGCTATGGCAAATAAAGCGCGCGGCGCACGGCAACGTTTAAATTACCCGTTACGCGCAAGGCGTAGTTTTTTTGCAGTCGAGCGACGGCGTCGCTCGTTTCGGCGCCGTAAATGCCATCAGTCGGTCCGCAATAATAACCGAGACGCGTCAACCCCGTCTGCACGGCTGCGACATAGGCCGGATCCTTTTGCAAAGTCGCAGCACCCTTAAAATAATAATGAAACCGGACGGAGTAGCGCGGCTCCAGATCAGTGGGCAACACCACCGGACTCTGATGCAGTTTTCCCCAACTATCGCGGGGCGAGAGGCCGTCGTTGTAAATGAAGGGCGCGGGTAGGTTCTCAGCCAGCAAGCTGCCGGCAGTGAAAAGAATCGCGGCTGCTCCGTAAAAAATCTTCCTCATTGGTTATTTTCCAGCAGGCAGCTCTGGGAGATCCGGCGGCGTTAAATCCTTGTAGTCCTTGCTGACCGTGGAAGGACATTCAGGGCAATCGTCCTGATTAAGCTCAGGTCCAAAGTGAGTCTTGTCTTCCATTTTGTGACGGAGGCGTGCCGCTTCGTCCTTAGTCAGAGTAACTTCGGGCCGCATCAGCACGATTAACTCCTGACGACTCTTGCTCTTGGTCGTATTACGGAAGATTCCGCCTACCCATGGAATTTTGCTAAGAAGTGGAATCCCGCTCTTGCCCTTGCGGTCGTTGTCGATGATCAAGCCACCCAGGATGATGGTCGACCGATTCGCAGCTGACACGGTCGTTTTGATGTAACGCGTCGCGATAGTAGGGATGCTGTTTCCGTCCACCATTGTCGAATCCCCAGTAAGGCTATCCAGCTTCTGCAGGATATCGAGCGAGACCTCCTTCTCTGAATTAATCAGAGGAACCACTTCAAGTTGCAGCGCGACCTTCTTAAATTGGATATTCGACTGCTGCGCCAGACCGTTGTTGAGATTGTTCCCGGCGCCCGAGATCGTACTCACCGGCACCGGGATTTCCTGACCACTGGCGATGATCGCTTTCTTATTGTTACTCGTGAAAATGGTGGGACGAGAAATCGTCTTGAACCGCCCACTGGCATCGAGCGCATGCACGATCGACGAAAGCCCAAAAGCCGCGGACAGGTAAACATTAGCGCCGCCGGTCGCAGCCGCTGTCGCCAACTGGGTCACGCCCCGCAAATCCGAGGCGTTCAGGAGCGGGGCCCCGCTGTTCGCCGAAGCGATCGCGGCACCTCCCCGGCCCCCGGGATTACTTGGATCGAATTTGGTGAAGCGCTGCAAGTAATCGACCCCGAACTCTTCATTGTTATTTAGCGTCAACTCACCAATCACCGTGCTGAGCGCAACTTGCGGCGCGCTGACATCCATTTCATCCAGAATCTTCATCACTTTGACCACCACTTCACGATTGCCGATGATGATGATCGCGTTTGCGCGCTGATCGGAAATGATCTTGGCGTTGCCGATCGTGACCGCCTTAGGCGTGGTGTCTACGGCCTGAGTTGAAAGTTCTTCGGAAAAATTCTGACTGCCGCTACCGCTGCTGGACGAATTAAGGCCATTCGAATTTTGCTGATTCTGGTTCCCATTCCGGTTCTGCTGCTGCGGCTGGCCATTTGGATTCGGCACACCGCCCGGATTAGCCGCACCGCCTTCTTCCCCCGGCTCGGTCAAGGCCTGCACGATTACCGGCAGGACGTCCGCAGCCGAGATGTAACGAAGTGGACGCGTCACCGGCTTCGCGAAATCGACGTTGGCGTCGAACTCTCCGATGAGCCGCTTCACAAAAGGCATGTTCACCGGGCGCGTGATCACGTGAATGCGATTGGTGCGAACGTCGGCGGCCAGCTTAATTTTGCCGACAACGATTGAATCTTCCGTCAACGCGGTCAGACCATTCGATTCGTTTCCTTCGAATTGTCCCGGCGGCTGGACTTGCGGCGGGACCGGCACGCCGGGCCTCACGTTTCGCACCCCGCCCGGGCCGACAGTCCCCGGCGGCTGGTTCCCCTTCTCGAACACTTCTTTCAGCATGTCGACTACTTTGGCCGCGTCTGCGCGCTCGAGTTTAATGAACTCGCTCACCACTTCAGCCGGTGGGATGTCGACCTGACTGATGATGCTGACCAGGCTGCGAATGACGCTGGAATTTTCCGTGACGAGAATGCTGGAGGATTTCGGCAACGCCAAAAACGAAGTGTAAGCCTGCGGCGGCGAGAGGTACTGGCCTAACACTTGTTGCAGCTCGGTCGGATCGGCGAAGCGCAGTTTAAACAGGAAACTGATCACGTGATCGCCGGTCGGGATCATATCCTCATCCGAAATAATCGGCACGCCCGCGGTGCGCGGATTCTGGCCAGTCCCGATGACTTTCACGAGGTCGCCGCCTGCGGGGACGAGCGAGTATTTGTTCAGCAGCAGATTGATCTCGATAATCTTGATCGCCTCCTCGCGCGGGATCGGCTTGGCGATGAAGATGTTCACTTTGCCCTGGACGAAATTGTCCATGATCAGCTTCTTCCCCGTGAGGGTTTCGTAGAGGCGGAGGATGTCGACGACGTCACTATTCGGATATTGCAGCGTGACCATGTCCGGCGCGCCTGGAGGCGCGGTGGCGCCCGGTGCAATCGAGGAGGTCGGCGGCGGCAACTGTCCGAAAACGGAGCCGACAACCAGGAGCAGAATGGCCGCTAGAGACAAGGGGCGAAACACGGCTTCTTATGTAGCGGGCGGGATGGCTGGGGTCAACACCAACGGCGTCGGGGGTTTCCTCGTCGCGCATTCGAGGTTAAATGGCGATTACGGAGCAACATCCGCGCTCAACGTCCCACAACTCGAAATTTCCCATGAAGTCCTCCCTTGCCTCCCTGCTCGCCATCCTCGCGCTTTCTTGCGCTACCGCTTCATCGGCGCCGGCTGATGCTGACGCTGAAATCGCCATTCGCTCCGTCTTGCAAGCCCAAGCCGCCGCCTGGAATCGCGGCGACATCGACGGATACATGGACGGCTATGCGCGCGACTCGAAGACCGAGTTCGTCGGCGGCGACACCCTCACCCGCGGCTGGCAGACGGTGCGCGACCGTTACAGGAAGAAGTACGATAGCCGCGCCAAAATGGGCACGCTCAAATTCTCCGAGGTGCAGGTCACGCTCCTGTGCGCCGACGCCGCACTCGTCACCGGGCGCTGGAAGCTGGCACGCCTGAACGACCAGCCCCACGGCCGTTTCACCCTCATTTGGCGCAAACGTCCGGAGGGCTGGCGCATTGTGCACGATCACAGCTCCGCTGCAGAGCACTAACGCGCGTTCGGTTAACCTCGAAGCCGCGCGAGAATTTTCTCGTGGATGCCGTCGAAGCCGCCGTTACTGAAGACGACTACGATGTCGTCTGCTCGCAAAAGCGGAACCAGCCGGTCGACGATGTGGGCCGCATCCTTTTCGTAAAAGGAAGGCCGTCCCGCCTCCGCGATCGCGCTCACCACTGCCTCGGGGTGCAGGCGTTCCTCCGCCGGAATTTGCTCAAGTCGCGCGACTTCAGCCAGAAAAACACCGTCCGCCAGACTCAGAGCATCCGCCAGTTGCTGCTGCATAACCGCGCGCCTCGTCGTGTTGGAGCGCGGCTCGAAAATCGCCCAAAGCCGATGCCCGGGATAACGCTGCCGCAGCGCCGTCAGCGTCTGCGCGATCGCTGTCGGATGATGACCGAAATCGTCGATCACTTTCACGCCACGCGCTTCGCCCCGCAATTCCTGTCGGCGTGCAATACCCGTGAAGGTGGCAAGAGCAGCGCGGATTTTTTCGAAGGGTGCGCCGTAGAAACGCGCGGCGGTGATCGCCATCGCGGCGTTGCGCACATTAAATTCGCCGATCAAAGGCACCTCAAATTTCTCGCCCGCGAGCAGAAAGGTGGAGCCGCCTTCCCCGTAAGCGACATCGCTAATTTTCTGCGCGCAATTTTCCGAAAATCCGATCTCAACAATCGGAGCGTGTGCCTCTTGCGCGACTTCCACGCAGTTCGCATCGTCGCCGTTTAGGAGCACCATCCCATTCTGCGGCACGATGCGGAGGAGATGTCGAAAACTACGTTTAATCTGCTCGAGATCATCGAAAATATCCGCGTGATCGAACTCGATGTTGTTCACAATCACCAGTTCGGGCAGGTAGTGAACGAACTTCGAACGCTTGTCGAAAAACGCGCTGTCATACTCGTCGCCTTCGATCACGAAATACTTCGAATCGTGCAGGCTCGCGCCCTGGCCCAGATTCCGCGGAATCCCGCCAATCATGTAACCGGGATCAAAACCAGCCTCCTGCATCATCCAGGTCAGGAGAGAAGTCGTCGTCGTTTTTCCGTGCGTGCCGGTCACAACCAGATTGTGCCGACCGCGCAGGAAAAACTGCTGCAGCACCTGCGGCAGGGCGAGATAGTAGAGTTTGCGATTCAGGACCGCTTCCACTTCCGGATTGCCGCGCGTCATGGCGTTGCCGATCACGACCACGTCGGCGTCGGCTGGAATATTCTCCGCCCGGTAGCCGGAGTTGAGCTGCACCCCGCGCTTTTCCAGAAACGTCGACATCGGCGGATAAATATTTTCGTCCGAGCCGGTGACGGTAAATCCGCGCTCGCGCAACGCCGCCGCGACCGAGCCCATCGCCGTTCCGCAGATGCCGAGGAAATGAAAATGTTGCCGTGCGCTTTTGCTTACAGAGATGTCGTCCACAGATTTCACAGATTTACACAGATTCGAAGAAGCTCGAATTCAAGCTCCCAGAAATCTGCGTTAATGGGCGAATCTGTGGACGAAAAACTCCTACTTCTTCGTGAAAATCTCCGCCGCGTTCCACGATTCATCCGGTGGCGTCTTCTCGTATTCCAGCGCGCGCTCGAGATACATTTTCGTCAGATAATCGGTCGGATAAAATTCGAGAAAGCGCTCGAATAGAATCTTCGCTCCGGTGAACTCGCGCGCGCGAAATTTGGCGACACCTTCCTCGTACGACTCTAACCATTTTAAGAGTTCCGCGTCGTAGGGCGCGCCCTTCTCACAGAGCAAAGTCGAGACGCTCACGGGAATCGTTTTCCCTTTCACCTGCACCCGCGCCACGCTCCGAAGATGGAATTCATCGCGAATCAGTTCTGCGGTGTTTTCCCCCACCAGCAAATCCACTCCGTAAGTGCGGGTAAGCGCCTCCAAACGCGAGGCCAGGTTCACCGCATCGCCGATCACCGTCAGGTCCGCCCGATCGCCCGAGCCGATGTTGCCCGCGATCACCTCGCCGGAGTTTAGCCCCACCCCCATACCCAGCGTCATCCTGCCTTC
>JBDUAE010000538.1:0-1701 GCA_040004805.1 Chthoniobacterales bacterium
GTCGGAGACGTAAAAAAGGTCTTCGGGAAGTAGAAAACCTCGCGCGCGACAGACGTCGAGCCGGCAACGGCTCGCGTCTCTCGCGCAGCATCTACTTGGCTGGCTTCGCCTCCGCGAGCTCGGCCGGGAATTGCCCATAGCCCTCCTTCACCAGATCGGCGGTTGGGATAAACCGCAGCGCAGCCGAGTCCAGGCAAAAGCGAATCCCGGTCGGGGGCGGGCCGTCATGGAACCGGTCGCCCAGGTGCGAATGCGCCTTCGCGGAATGGACCTCGGCCGAGCCATCCGGCTTCTCCACTTCCACCACGTTCGCAGGCACGAGCGGCTTGGTAAAGCTGGGCCAGCCCGTCCCGGAATCGAACTTATCCTTCGAGCTAAAAAGCGCTTCGCCCGACACGATATCCACATAGATCCCCGGCTGATGGTTATCCCAGTAGGCGTTGTGAAACGCCGGCTCAGTCCCGCCCTTCTGCGTCACCTCGTACTGCAGCGGCGTCAGTTTCTTTAAATCCTCCTGCGAAGGAATTTTGCTCTCCTGCGCGAGCGCACTCTGCGCCAGCAGAGGGAGCACGAGAGCGACCAAGCCAAGAGTCCGTCCCATCGTCATCCGTATTCTCATGGCAATAGGAGAGCGCGCCCGCCAATTTATTTCATTCTCCGACCCCGCCCGGTCCGATCGCCCCCTTCCGACTTCCCACCTTCATCATTCAATCCCTCCTCCTCCATGAAACCCTTCCGACGTCCGACTTCAGAATTCGCAATTCGCAATTCCACTAGATCGCCCTCGCGCCCGACCCCGACGGCAAGTTCGTTTCCGAGAAACCGTCCCGCGTCATCGTCGACGTGCCGAAAGGAATAGATCGGAGGTCCGTCAGCCTTGGCGCCGTTTCCGCGCGTAAGCCAGGAGCGCCGCGCCGCCCACCGCCGCCAGCCACATCGTCCCCGGTTCCGGCACCACCGCGCGGCCCCACTCCACATCATCGATCACCGCCTGCTGGTCCGAAGTGATCACCACTCGCGTGATGCCCACTCCCGGCGCCTGCCAGCCCGCAAAGGCCATACTCGCCGGCGCCAGATCGAACGGCAACGACCCCAGGAGCGAGTTCCCGTTATAAAAACTCACCACATCGTGATAGGTCAGATTGCCCGTTTGATCGATGATACTCAGCCCCATCGCCAGCTGCGGTTGATTGAACGTGATCGTCAGCGAAGTCGTCCCCTGTAGAATATTGCTCGAGGATGAATAAAGCGTCAGCGAACCCGGCGACGAGTACGTAATCCCCGAGAGCAATCCCCAGTTCGGCTGCGTCATCGAGTTCAGCGGATTCGGCGCCTGCAAACTCGACCCACCCGCCAGGCTCACCCCTTCAAAATCTTCCAGCTGCATCTGGTCACTCAGGATTGTGTCCAGTTGCGCCCGGGTTGCGATCGCCTGGGCGCGGGCCGGGGAGGAAAAGATCAAGCCGGCCACGGCGACACCCAGAGCGACTAGAACCGCAGGAGTTTTCATCATGGCCACATGTAATGTCTGAAAGCGCGCAAGAGAAGAACAAAAACAATCGGCAAAATGACGGGCACCGGCAACCATCCCCGCAGGCTCGCCCCAGAGAAGACTCCTACGAACTCTCCGACTTCCACCTCCGCCTGCCCGGCTTTGCACCGCTACCCTGCGCGGCTTGACCGTCTATCCAGCGCTGCCCT
>JBDUAE010000007.1:0-18994 GCA_040004805.1 Chthoniobacterales bacterium
TGGATGTAGACATTCTTCGGCACATCGAAGTGCATGAACTCCGGTCGAAAATGAGCTGCTTCCCAGACAATGCTCTTCGGCACGGTGCCGTCGCGCAGGATATTTTGGTGATGATAAACGTCGTGCAGGAATAAATTCAGCGCCGTGATCCGCTGCACCAGACCGCGTTCCACCAGCGCCCATTCTTTCGCCGGAATGATCCGAGGCACGAGGTCGAACGGGAAAATGCGCTCGGTGCCCTGATTGTCATTGTAGACTGTGAAGGTGATTCCCTGGGTCAGGAAGGTCGAGGCGGCCAGGCCTCTTTTTTTCTCGAACTCATCCGGCTCCATCGTCTTGAATCGTGCCAGCAATTTGCTGTAATGAGGCCGGGCAACCCCGGGCGCGGAGAACATCTCATCAAAAAATTCCCCGACATCATAACCGGAGAAAAAATCGCCCACGCCGCAGTCTGGCAGCGTGAAATTCCGAAGCAAATGGAATTCCCCGTTCCGCCCCCGGCCACGCATGAGCAGGCTTGTACCCGCGTGGCCACGCACTTTTCGCCGCGCTGGTTGCGGCATTACGCGTCGAGTAAGTTGCGCTCGGACCCCGTGTTTGCGGCGGCTTTTGAACTCCTGCGCGAGACTAGCGATCCGCTACTCGATGTCGGCTGCGGCGTCGGATTGCTTCCGTTTTATTTGCGGGAGCGCGGATTCCGCGAGCAAATTCAGGGGCTCGATATCGACGGACCGAAGGTGCGGTGCGGGTCTGCGATCGCGCGCGAGAATTATCACGAGATCGAACTCTGCGAGCAAGATGTGGCCACGGCAGTGCTGGCGTTTCGCGGCAACGTCGCCGTCTTCGATCTCTTGCATTATCTGCCGCCCGCGGTGCAGCAAGGGCTGCTCGTGCGTCTGGCCGCTTTCGTTCCTGTCGGTGGATTGTTCCTCATCCGCGAATCCGTACGCGAACCTTCCGCGCGTTTTTTGATGACGTATGCGGGGGAGATTTTCGCTCAAGCTGTGAGCTGGAATGTGGGAGCACCTCTCCATTTTCCGGCGCCGGCTTCATTGCAGACCGCGTTCCCGGAGACGGAATGGACGCGAGCCCAGCAATCCGCCTGGGGCCGAACGCCGTTTAACAATCGGCTTTTTGTTTTCCGCCGGCGCGTGTCCGCAACTGGTCCGACTGCGGAATGATGCAGCGATAACCACGCGCCGTTAGCCGTTGCAGCGTTAACTCCAGGCAGTGCGGGCCGAAGCCGGGATCGCGCGCCGCGGCATGGCCGTCGTGCAGGAGAATAATGGCGCCCGGTCTCGCGCCTTTTTCGATTCGTTCCGCTACGCGAATCGCATCGCGCTGCACGGTATCCAGGCCGCGCACCGTCCATCCGATCAGGCCGAGCCCGCGTGCCGCCAATGCGGGATGGACGAACATGTTCTTGATCCCGACTGGCGCGCGGAAAAAATCGGCGGGACGTTCCCGCGTCGTCCGCAGTGTCTCTGCGCATCGCGCGATCTCACGCTCGACGCGAGCGGGCCCGGCCCACCAAAACGAGCGGCTCGGGTGCGAGTAAGTGTGGTTAGCGAGAGCGTGGCCGCGAGTGAGAATTTCCGTTACGAGATGGGGATATTTCTCCGCGTTTGCGCCTACGACGAAGAAAGTGGCGTGGGCATCAAAGCGCTCGAGTAAATCCAGCAACGCGATCGTATGCACGGGCGAAGGTCCGTCGTCGATCGTGATCCAGACTTCGCGCGCGGTGGTTTCGAAACTGACGAAAACCGGCCCCCACCATTGGCAGGCGGGCACGAATGTCGCGTAGAGCAGAAGAAGGTGGGAGCAGAAAAGCGGCAGCAGCGCCCAGACGAGATGCGCGCCGCGTAGCGCCAGAATTAGCGACAGCAAAGGCGCGAGTAACGCAATTGCCAAGAGCGCGGAGCGCGCGGGATGAGCGTTACGTGGCGGCGGTTTCATGCCGATGAAGAAACGCGAGAATGATCGCGGCCAGAAGATTAAGCGTTAGCACCACAATCCAGATTGTTCCCGCGAGACCGAACCACCAACCCTCGCGCAGAAGTTGGATCGCGAACGCGGTTATCATGAGGTTGATCAAAATGCTCTGGGCGCGGTCGTCGGCGATTCGACGGAAGAGTCCGCAAGCGCGGAGCAGGCGAATCAGGAACGCATTGAGGCAAAGAATTACCAGCCACGCCAGCCAAACGAAAATAGCCAGCGGCAACGCCAGAAGTATTTGCTGCCAAAATCTGAGGCCGCCGAGGAAAAGCCAAGCCGCAAAGAGATAGGCGATCCCGTGAATGAGTCCTCCTGCTACGTTCGCTTCCAGCCAATTGGTTTCGGCCGCGGAATCGTTTCCACCCCCAGCGCGGGCGAGCAGACGCGGCAGAGCAAAATAAAAACGTCGCTCAGTTTTTCGCATGGCTTGAGATAATCGGGACGAGCGCGAACCACTGGTTCCAATACTCGGTGATCGTGCCTTCGAGCACCCGTCGCCACGTTTCCAGGCCCGTGGCGACATCCGCGTCCCGCGACTGCGAAGTGCGGCGCAAGTGGATTGGAGCGCGGGTCACGATGCGGTAGCGTCGATAACCGGCGCGAATGAAAAACAGCGGATAAATAGGAACCTCCGCCACGAGCGCGAGCGTGAATGGTCCGGTCGGCAAAGACACGGTTTGGCCGAAAAGATTGACCTCGGCGCTCGCTACTCCGGGGATGATGCGGTCGCCTTGAATGGAGACAATTCCGCCGCCGCGGACGGCGCTCAAAAGATCGAACGAAAGCAGAGCGCCAGCCGCGCTGTAGTCTATTTTTACCGCGCCGTCGCCCGCGGCGCGAAGCGACGATTGCAGATGCCGCGCAGTTTCTGCGTCCGCTTCCGGGGCGCGCACCATCCGGATCTCGCGTTGGAATTTTTGCGCAAAAATTGCTGCGCCTAAATCATAACTGCCCATGTGTGCGGTCAGGACGATCGCTCCGTGCGCGGCTGCGAGTTCGTCGAGAAATGCTGCGCCGTCGATTTCGTAATCGAACTCGAATTTCGTCAGCTTGAACTTAGCCGCGTCGGTTATCGTCCACGCGAAATTAAGCAGAGTACGAAAGGCGCGGAAGTGATTCGTCAGCCGCGAAGAACCGGGGAGCGCGAGGGTGAGATTACTGACGAGCGCGCGTCGAACCGAGCCCGCGAAGAAAAAGAAAAAAGCCGACATCCCGAAAAGCAAAATCGGCTGCACGTAGAAAGGCAGGTTGCGCACTGCCCAATCGAGATACTCGCGCCAGAAAACTCCGCGCACAGCGAAGCGGCGGAGGAAGCGCGGCGCGGTCAAGATTCGGGCAGCGCGGGAGGTCCGCTCGCTGTTTTGGGCGTCCCGCCAAACATTCCCCGTTGCGGAAGGGAGGGCTCGATCGCGCGCGAGTCGGACCGCTTCGGTCGCAACAGCAAGGTCAGGTGCACCAGCTCGGCTTTCCACCATCGGAGTAAACCTTTTTGGATCAATTTACGGATGCGGATATCGGGAACGAAGCCATCGTAAAGTTCGCGCCAGCCCGCGTTCTTGCGGCCGAAAGTCCCAGTCGCGAGGCGGCGCTTGGCCAGCGTGACCAGCCGCCGATTATATAGGCTCATCATCTTCGCGACGATGCCGCCCGCGGTTCCTTCAAACGGCAGGCGTGCAAACTCGCGTTCCGGATTTTTGTAAGTGGGCATGACTAACCCAACGAAATACGCGCCAATATCGAGCAAGAGGGCAGCCGACATCAGCTCGGCGTCGCCCATATAAAAATATTTATCCTTATAGAGTGTCTCGAACCAACGCCGATACGTGACCGGATATTGCGCGTTATAATAATCCAGCCGCGCTGCAACATCTTCGCCGACGAGGTTCGCGGCCAGCATTTCCGCGACGTAGTAAGTCGTGTAAGCGCAGAAATCCAAGCCCGGGCTATACAGCGGATCGATGAATCCGGCCGCGTCGCCCACCGCAGCCCAGCCCTGACCACAGACCTGCGCGTTGGAATAGGGCAAAGCGGAAAACGCATGCACGTCGCCTTCCACGATCTTCGCTTTCGCAAAAATTTCAGCGCCAACGGGATGGGTTAGGAGATGTTCGCGGAGGCGTTCTCCGAGGTTTACGCCGTCGGCTAATTTAAAGATGCGCGAGTCGTAGACGAGGCCTGCGCTTACGTCCCCGCCTTTGAGCGGAATGATCCAACACCACCAACCGTGGCCCAGGAGATGATTCGTGGCCCAGTTTCGGCCGGTGCGGCAGGCGTTGGCGTAATCCGGAAATCGCTCCCGCCAATCGTAGCTGTCCCAATCTTTCACGCCGGAAAAACGCGCCCAAACCGCGTTGATCGGATGTTCGGTGTTCGGCTGGAAGTGGCCGAGTTTGCGGCCGAGAATTGCCGCCCGGCCGCTCGCATCCACCACCCACCGCGCGCGCACGGTTTCCTCGCCGGTAACACTGGAAAGCGTCAGCGATTGGCCTCGCTCCGCCTCCAATTCGAGCCGCATCACCTTCGCCGGCCGGCGCAAATCACAGCCTGCGGCCACCGCCACTTCGAGCATATGGCTATCGAGAGTAGAGCGATCGACCTGGAAAGCCGGAAGGCGTGCCTGATAGCGCGCACCCACTTCCACACAATCATCAAACGGCTGGTCCGAGCGATTCGAAAACCACATCCGCAGGCCCTGTTTTACCAGTTGGTGATGGCCGAGATAGGTGCTCAGCCCGAGAATCCGCGTCATGTAACAACTGCTGATCTCGGTCGTCGATTCGCCGACTTTGCGGTCGAACTCCGCGGCTTTTTCGACAATGAGGACGCGAGCGGCGGGATGTTTGCGTTTTAAGACCAGCGCCGTGGCCGCGCCCGAGAAAGCGCCGCCGATGATGACGACGTCATAATCAAAATCCATCGTCGCGAAGATGCCGGACTTGGCGGGGAAACGCAAGGTGGCGCGAGCCTCCGCGGCGGGCCGTCTACAAGCTGGAAACGTGCGCTGCCAACGATAAGATCGCCGCGTGTCCGAGCCACTCCGCATCGATTATTATGATTTTTCGTAACGGGCGCGTGGTCCTCCGTGACGGGATTCGCGATGACCTGGATGTCGTCTGCACTGGAGGCCGGATTGCAGAAATTCGCTCTGCCGGAAAGGCCGGGGCCGGGGACGTGATTGATCTGGACGGCAATTATCTAACGCCGGGTTTCGTGGACCTTCATCTGCACGGCGCGGTCGGGCGCGATACGATGGAGGCGACGCCAGAAGCGTTCCGCGCGATCTGCGATTATCACGCGGCGGGCGGGACGACTTCACTGTTGCTGACAACGGCGACCGCACCGCTGTCGGATATTGTGGCGGTATTACGTGCGGTTCGCGCTTGTCGCGCCGAGCAACCGCGAATCGTGGGCGTGCATGTCGAGGGGCCGTTCCTTTCCCGCGAACGCGCAGGCGCGCAACGCACTGAGTTCATCATGAACCCGGAGCCGGACGCGGTGGATCAGTTGCTCGAATATTCCGATGTCGTTAGGCGAATGACGCTGGCACCCGAATTGCCGGGCGCGCTGGCGGCGATCGCGCGTTTGGACGCGGCGAAAGTACTGGTGAGCGGCGGTCACAGTAACGCGTGGGACGAAGAAGCGCGGGCCGCTTTTGCCCGGGGAATGCGGCACACGACTCATACTTTCAATTGCATGTCATCGCTGCGACGGCGCGACGGAGAACGCGTCGCGGGTCTGCTCGAGTTCGCGTTGAGCGAGCCGGGAATCATGTGCGAGTTGATCGCGGACGGGCAGCACGTTCCGACGACGCTGATGAAAATGCTGTATCGCGCAAAACGGGCGGAAGGGATCTGCTTGGTGACGGACGCGACGGCGGGGGCGGGTCTGCCGGATGGTTCTCGGTTTTCGCTGGCGGGGCGAGATTGTGTGGTGACGGATGGCGCTTGTTGGTTGGCGGACGGTTCCGCGTTGGCGGGTAGTGCGGCGCGTATGATTGATCTGATCCGCACGATGGTGCGCGCGGTAGGTGTTCCGCTCGTTGAGGCCGTCGCGATGGCCAGTGGGAATCCGGCGCGCGCGCTCGGATTGACGACGAAAGGGATTCTCGCGGTGGGCGCGGAAGCTGATTTGGTGGTGTTGTCGCCCGCGCTGGAGGTGTTGCAAACCTTCGCGGCCGGGCAGCGTGTCGGCTAAATCGAAAGCAGAAAACGAGCAGTGTCGAGCGACGCGGCGGGCCGCGCCAACTGCGCAATATTAGCCGACCACGCGTGCCAGAGTGCAGCATCGTTCGCGAAGACGGATTGCACTTTGGCGATAATATCGTGGTGACGAATGGCGATGGCACCGGCGCTCATTTCCACAAGGAACCGCGCATTCCCTTCTTCCTGGCCAGGAATGATGTGGTTAACGATCATCGGACATCCGGCGGAGAGCGCTTCCTGGACGGTGGCGCCGCCCGCTTTGCTGATGAGCAAATGACTGGCGCGAAGCAAGCGCGGGAGTTCTTCACTCCAGCCGACAATCTCGAACGGACGCGGCGCGAGATTGCGGATACTCTCGATCGATTTTCGGAGACGGCGATCACGGCCGACCGCGACGGTTAATTTCACGCCCCGGAGCGCGGCCAACCGCAAGACCAACTCCGGCGCGACGTCTTTGCGCGCGTTGATCAAGTAGAGGACCTCCGCGTTCTGCTCAGTCGGCCATACCCGCGGAATCCCGGGCTCGGCGAATTCCGGACTGACGGGGAAACCAAAAGTGCGTGTTTTCTGCGGTGGGATTCCGGCTTGGTGCAGGACTTCGGCGCTGCGTGAGTTGGGCAGGAGGAAATAATCGGCGCTGCACTGATACCAGATGGCGTTGACGGAAAGCGAATCGGTGATGACGACGACGCGCTGGCCGCAGGTGCGACCGACCGGCCCGAGCATTTCATCGAGCATATGGGAGTAGGCCGGATAGACGGAGACGATGAGATCCGGCTCGAAACTCCCGAGCAAGCGCCGAAAATATTTTTTGAGGGTGAAGAAAACGCGGAAGGCGGGGCCAAATTTTTGCTGGCGATCGAGCCATCGATAGACGCGGCCCCAGGTTTGGGGCCACTGATTGATGAGACCGAGATACATCTCGCGCGCCCAGGTATTGGCGGGGCCGTAGGTCTCCGCGAAGAGATCGTGCACTTCCACGCGCACGTCGTTGCCAGCGAGCTGGAGCAGGCCTTGGCGAATGCCACGGGCGGCGCTGTTATGACCCTCGCCAAAAGCGGCGGTGAGGATGAGAATTTTTTTCAAGACTCGTTAGGCCACGGCACGCGCGCAGGCCGCGGGAGAGTTTACTCGCGAAAGCTTTCGGAGTTTAATGGATATTTATGGCAGGCAAAGTAAACTCTCGCCGCAGATGAGACGCCTCAAATTCGTTGGCCGGATCACGCGGCGCTTTCTTTGGGAAACCGCGACGGATAACACCACCGGCATGGCATCGCAGATGGCGTATCAGTTTCTCTTCACGCTCGCACCGGGGCTACTTTTTCTGTGGCATCTCCTTGGCCTTTTCGGGACCGATCCGGCGAAGCTGCACCAGATGTTTTCGATTCTAAAGGGCTTTGTCCCGCCCGATCCAAAAGTGCAGGACATCCTCGATATCGCGGTCGCCAACGTAGTCACGACCGGGGCTTCAAGCTCCGTCGGATTTGTTGGCATCATTCTCGGAATCTGGCTGGGCACGCTCTTTATTTCGACCACCTCCAATGCACTCAGTCGCACTCACGGCATCGCGGAAGATCGAAATTGGTGGTCGAAATATGTGATCGCGTTCTTTCTGCTTTTTTGGTTCGGGATCACCATTTTCATCTGCTTTAACGCGATGGTCTTTGGCGAAATGCTGGCGGGAATCGCGGAGGTGAATTTCCAACTGACGATTCCGTTGCAGTACTGGGTCGCATTCCTCAATCTGCCGCTCACGGCGGTGGCGTTAATTATTGTGGCGCTTTTTCTTTATCTCCTGACGCCGGAAAATTACCTGACCGTTCGGCAGGCCTTGCCCGGTGCGGTTTTCTTTTCCATCGGCTGGATTTTAGTGACGAAACTCTTCCAGATCTACGTCACGAAATACGATCGCTACAACCCGACCTACTTCGGCCTCGCGTCTATCATCGTCCTCCTGACGTGGACTTACCTGACCTGCTTCTTTCTGTTGTTAGGCGGAAAATTGAACGCCATTCTCCGGCGGGAGCAGGAACGAGAAAAGGTCCGCGAAGAAGTGCTGCCTGCTGAACCCGAGCCCGCTTGAAACGGCTTCTTTCTTTTTCGCGAGCGCGCGGGCGACTCGTCTTTTGGTTGTGCGTGTTGGCCGTTTGGTCCACGGCCGTTCTGAGCACGCTCCTGCATGCGCAGGTGAGCGAGGCCGACAAAAAAAAGCGCGATGCGTTTTTGAAAGCGCGCGAAGAGATGCGCACAGTCGGCTCGCCGACCCCGCACAAGCCATCCAAGGCGGGCGGCAAACCGAAGGCAGCTCGGAAAAAGAAGAAGGGCGCCGGGAGTTTAACGAAAAAGAAAGCGGACGCAGCCGATGATGGCGACAAGGCGACGCCTTCGAAGCGAAAAAAAACATCCGACACCGAGGAAGCACCGGAGCCAACGAAGAAGCCGAAAGCGGAGGAAGATGAAGACGCACCGGCCCGACGCGCGCCGACCACGCGTAGCACTCCTGAGTTAAATCCGCCACGGGCAAAGCCCGAACCGACCCGCGCCCGCACGCTTCCGCCCGCCGATATCACGATTCAAAAGTCCGGGATCGAAGGCGAACAGGGCTTCGCTTCGCCGCCACCTCCGCCGCCACGCCGTGGATTCTGGTCGCGCGTTTTTGGAGGCAGCGACCCGACCTACCACTACTTAAGCCGGAGCGTAATCGACGCGATTCGGCGCGCGCCGGTCCAGCGTTCGCGTTGGAAATTTATCATCGTGCACAATAGCGGAACACGGCAGGGGAATGCGCGGGCTTTCGATTACTATCATCGCCACGTCCGGCGGATGCAGAACGGGCTGGCCTATCATTTCGTGGTCGGTAACGGCACCTCTTCCGGGAATGGCGAAGTCGAAGTGGGCGACCGTTGGCGGCGTCAGATCAACGGCGGTCACGTGCACAGCGATTACCTGAATAATATTTCGCTCGGGATCTGTCTCGTCGGAGATTTTAACCACGCCCAACCGACGCGCGCCCAACTCGACGCCACGGAAGAGCTAATAAAATATCTGCGCGAACGTTGCGGGCCCGCGGATGGCCGCGCGATTCCGGTGCGTCCGCATCGCGAGATGAATCCGCCGCGCTGGGCGACAGATTGCCCGGGCGACGCGTTTCCCTACAGCTGGTTTCGTCGGTTTTAGCCGACACCGCTGCTGCTCGATGCGACCGCACTGGCGCGGTCTCGAAAAAAGGCAAGACCGTTGCGGAGCGTTCGTCCGTAGGAGATAAGAACGACTCCCTTTATGACACCGGTAAAAATTTGGCTCGGATATCCCTATCCGCTGGGCGCGACCTGGCTGGAGAATGGCGTGAATTTCGCGATCTTTTCCGAGCACGCGACCTCGGTGGATCTGTGCCTTTTCGATCAGGTGGATTCGCCGCAAGAAAACATCCGGATCCCGATGACGGAACAAACCGATCAGGTGTGGCACATTTTCCTGCCGGATGTGCGGCCGGGCCAGCTCTACGGCTATCGCGTTTACGGTCCGTACGAGCCAAATCGCGGGATGCGTTTCAATCGCTCGAAGTTACTGCTGGATCCGTATGCGAAGGCGATCGCGGGTCAGATTCACTGGGCGGACGAAATGTTCGGTTACGTCGTGGGTGGGGAGTCGGAAGATTTGGCTTGTGATTTCCGCGACGATGCCTGGGGAATGCCGAAAGCGGTGGTAATCGATAACAGCTTTGACTGGGGCGACGTGAAGGCGCCGCGCACGCCGCTTAATGAATCTGTGATCTACGAGGCGCACGTCAAAGGGTTCACCCGTTTATGCCCGGAAATGCCGGAGGAAATCCGCGGAACTTACGCGGGAATGGGCAGCCCCGCGGCGATTAAATACCTGAAGAATCTGGGCGTGACAGCGGTGGAGCTCCTACCGGTCCATGCCTTTGTGAATGACCGTATTTTAACCGACAAGGGATTGACGAATTATTGGGGCTACAACTCGCTCGGATTTTTCGCTCCGGAGGCGCAGTACTCCAGTGCAGGCGGAATGGGCGGGCAGGTCGCCGAGTTCAAAGGGATGGTGAAAAACCTGCACATGGCCGGCCTCGAAGTGATCCTGGACGTGGTCTACAACCACACCGGCGAAGGGAATCGGAACGGGCCGACGCTAAGTTTCCGCGGAATCGATAATCTCGCCTACTACCGGCTGGTGCCGGGCGATCAACGCTTCTACATGGATTTCACGGGGACGGGGAACACCTTTAACCTGATGCATCCGCGCACGCTCCAATTGGTGATGGATAGCTTGCGTTATTGGGTGCTGGAGATGCACGTGGACGGCTTCCGATTCGATCTCGCCTCGACCCTGGCGCGCGATGAAAATGGCGTGAATAAGCTGCACGCTTTTTTTGAGATCATTCACCAGGATCCGGTGCTCTCGCAGGTGAAGCTGATCGCCGAGCCTTGGGACGTAGGCGATGGCGGCTATCAGGTGGGCAATTTCCCGATTTTGTGGGCGGAATGGAACGGGAAATATCGCGACGCGGTCCGGAGTTTTTGGAAAGGCGATGAAGGACGGATCGGCGAATTAGCCTACCGGCTGACGGGCAGCCCCGATTTGTATATGCACAACGGCCGCCGCCCTTATGCGAGCATCAACTTCATTACCGCGCACGACGGCTTCACCCTGAACGACCTCGTCACTTATAACGACAAACACAACGAGGCGAACGGCGAGAATAACCAGGACGGCGACAACAATAATCACTCGTGGAATCACGGTGCGGAAGGCCCGACGGACGACTTGGAGATTAACCAGCTTCGCGCCCGACAGCGGCGCAATTTGCTCATGACGCTGCTGCTCTCGCAGGGCGTGCCGATGATTTGCGCCGGAGACGAGTGGGCGCGCACGCAACAAGGAAACAACAACGCTTACTGCCAGGATAACGAGATCAGCTGGCTGAATTGGGACCGCGGCGAAGAGCAGAATCTGTTGCTTGAGTTCACGAAAAAGCTGATCGCGTTGCGCCGCGAACACCCGGTCTTTCGACGTCCGAAATTTTTCCAGGGCCGCCGGATTCGCGGTTCGGAAATCAAGGATGTGATGTGGTTCAATCCGGGTGGAAACGAGATGAGCGACGAAGAATGGTCGTCGCCTTTTGTGCGCTGCCTGGCCATGCTCTTGAGCGGCGATACGATCGATGTGCTCAGCTTCGAGGGGGAGCCGATTCGGGATCAGACTTATCTGCTGCTGATTAATGCGCATCACGAGACTATTCCGTTCGTACTGCCCGGCGAAGAGCATTTGGAATGGCATCTCGTGGTCGATACTTTCCAGGAAACAGGGTTCGCCGAAAACGGCGCCACATTCGCGTCCGGCGATGATTTTCAAGTGGAAGGACGGACGATGAAATTGCTTTGCCTGGCGTCGGGTCCACAGGCGAAAGCGCGAAGCGAATCGTGGAAAAAGCGACAGGTGGAAATCCCGCACGAAGAAAAAATCGCGACCGCCGCGATCAAGCGGGCAGAGCGGACGAAAAAAGTGAAGACTGATCGTCCGGAATCGGCCTAACGAGAAGTTACATGACGCCAACATCGCTCATCATCGTGACGGATCGAGGAAGCTTGAAAGCCTACCAGGTCGCGGAGACGCCCAATCGCGGAGCCGCGCTCACGTTCGTGCAAGCTTTCGACACGACTGACGCGCATGGACGATACCAGGACAAGGTGAGCGACCAGGCGGGCCGGTTTTCCAGCGGAAACAACGGTGGCGGAACCGCGGAGCGGCAGGGAATCGAGACGGAAAACGATCGTCGGATTGTGCGGCAATTAGCCGACAACATTGCCGATCTGGTGCGACGAGAAGGACTGGCCGGGTGGTCGTTTGCTGCGCCGGCGTCGATCCACTCTGCGATCTTTGATTTGCTGCCCGCCGACGTGCGCGCGCTCCTGGTTGAGCACGTGAAATCGGACCTGGTGAGCATCGAGCTCGCCGAGCTTCCGAAGCATTTCCGTTCGTTGCAAAGCATGTGAAAAGTCCATACTAAAAGAGGAACTGATTATGCAAATGCCGGTCGAAATATCCTATCGCGGAGTCGAAAAATCCGAAGAAATCGACGCTCTCATTCGCGCGAAAGCGGAGCGGCTCGATCATTTCTGTGATCACATCACGCGCTGCGCCGTCGCGGTGGAGAAACCGAATCACGCGCAACACTCCGGCAACGCTTTCCGGGTCCGGGTGGATGTAACCGTGCCGCCGGGCCACGAGTTGGTGGCGGACGAAAAGCAGAACGAGCACGAGATGCACGAGCCGCTGTCGAAAATAATTAACGACGCCTTCAAGAATATGGAGCGGCAGGTGAAGGAACTGGTGGAACGGCAGCGCCACGAGGTGAAGACGCACTCCGAGCCCTGATCATTTAGCCGACAGCAAACACTAAGCCGGCGCGCCGCTGAGATCGCCTGGAAGCGGGGGATTTACGTCGGGCGCGATTACCACCTGTTTCGGTGGCTTCTCGGGCTTTATCGTTTCTCCCGAGGAAGGACCCGGCGGAGGGTTCAACATGTGGCCGTGCTCGATGATCTCGCGAATTTGCACACCGTCGAGCGTTTCGAATTCCAGCAACGCCTTCGCGATCGTTTCCAGCTTGTCGCGATTCTTGATGAGGGTCTCCTTTGCGGTGGCGTAAGCATCGTCAATGAGCTTGCGCACCTCGCGGTCGATCTCCTCTGCGGTGGCTTCGCTGTAATCGCGCGCGCGGGAAATATCACGACCGAGGAAGACGTAATCTTCGTGCTCGCCGTATTCGACCATGCCCATTTTTTCGCTCATGCCCCACTCGCAAACCATGCGCCGAGCCATCCCGGTGGCCATTTTGATATCGCCGCGCGCGCCATTCGTGACGTCGCCAAAAACAATCTCTTCCGCGACGCGCCCGCCCATGCTGACCACGAGACTGGCGAGAAGTTCGTTTTTGCGGTTGGTATATTTGTCTTCTTGCGGCAACCACATCGTGGAACCGAGCGATGGTCCGCGCGGAATGATGGTGACCTTGTGGAGCGGCTCGGTGTGCTCGAGCAATTCCAGCATCAAGGCGTGACCGGCCTCGTGATAAGCGGTGTTCGTTTTTTCCTTCTCGCTCAGCGCCATACTGCGGCGTTCGCGTCCCCAGCGCACCTTATCGCGCGATTCTTCAAGTTCTTTGAGAGTGATGCCTTTCAGTCCGCGGCGGGCGGCGAGAAGGGCGGCTTCGTTGATCACGTTCGCGAGTTCAGCGCCGGAATAGCCGGGCGTGCCTCGCGCTATGACTTGGAGGTCGACACCTTCCGCGAGTTTCACTTTCTTGGAATGAACCCGGAGGATTTCTTCGCGGCCTTTTACATCCGGCAAATTGACGGTGATCTGGCGATCGAACCGGCCCGGACGCAAGAGCGCGGGATCGAGCACGTCGGGACGATTGGTGGCCGCGATGATGATGACGCCTTCCTGCGTGTCGAAGCCGTCCATCTCGACGAGGAGCGCGTTGAGCGTTTGCTCGCGTTCGTCGTGTCCGCCGCCCACGCCGTGACCGCGATGGCGACCGACGGCGTCGATTTCGTCGATGAAAATAATGCAGGGCGCAGATTTCTTGCCCTGCTCGAACATGTCGCGCACGCGGCTGGCGCCGACGCCTACGAACATTTCCACAAAGTCGGAACCGCTAATGGAAAAGAACGGAACATCCGCTTCGCCCGCAATGGCGCGAGCGAGCAGGGTCTTGCCAGTTCCCGGAGGCCCGACGAGGAGCACGCCTTTCGGAATGCGGCCGCCGAGTTTCTGGAATTTCTTCGGGTCGCGCAGGAACTCGACCAGCTCAGTCACTTCATCCTTCGCTTCTTCCACGCCGGCGACGTCCTTGAACGTAATCTTGTTTTTGTCGCGGGCGAGCATGCGGGCTTTGGATTTGCCGAAATTAAGCGCGCCTTTGCCGGCCATGCGGATTTGCTGGCGGAAAAGGAAGTAGAGAACGAGGAGGAAAAGGGCGATGGGAAGGAAGCCGACGAGCGTCTGCGCCCAAAGATTCGACTCCATCTTGATCGCGGGCTGGAGGCCGGCCTGCGCGAGTTTATCCTGCAAGTTGGTGTTGTAGTTTAGAAAAATCGTGGTCCGAAATGGAGTTTGCGCGGCTGGCTCAGGACCGACGGCGGGCTTGAGATAGGCGCCCCGCAGTGTCTGCGTGGGTCGACCTTCCTCGACCACGAGCTGGAGCGGGTAATTTTTGTCGATCACGATCTGCTTGTGCTCGAGCAGTTCGAGGAAGCGGTTGTAGGGAACGTCTTCGACGTTTTGGTAAGCGCTGCCGCGGAAGACAAAGGCGAGTAGGACGAGGACGAAAGCGATGGCAATCAAAACCGGCCCACGCCAGTTAAAAGAGGGCTCGGTGCCGCCAGATTTGTTGTCCTTTTTGGGATTACGGTCGGATTGGGACATAGAGATAACGCCGCAAGAGAAGGCGTAAAAAAGATTAACATGAAGGGATTGCCATTGCAAAAGAGGCCGCCGGCAAGGGTGGAGGCGCGGGCTGGCCGTTGCGTGGGGAAGGTGACCGTCCTACCTTCCGCCTAGACTGCCGATGTCGAAACCTGCCCCTACTTTAGCCGACAAAATCGACCGCGCGGTGCAGCGGGTGACGCCGTTTGCCTATCGGATGCAGCGCAAAAGCCGGCGCTGGATGCGGCGCGCGCTGCGAAAACCGCGGAGCGTCGCAGAAGGGCCGAACCTACTCCCGCTCCTCATTCAGGTGCTGGCCAGTTTCTCGAAGGCGGACGGCGTGCTTCTCGAGGAGGAGATCGATTCCAGCCTGGGTTTTTTGCGTTACGATTACCCGGAAGCGGTTTACTCGGAGCTGCGGCAGCTTTTTCGTCAGGCGCTGTACGAGCAGCAGGATTTGGCGGGAATGGCGCAAAAGCTTTCAGCGCAATTGAGCGCCGATCGCAAAATCATGCTCGGGGTTCAGCTCTATGACTTGATTTCGCAGGCTGGGCTGAAGCAGGAGCAGGTGGTCGCGTTTTACTCCTTCATGTCGCAATTGGGGATGGCGGCGCAGGCGATCGATATCGTCTATCAGTTGAACGCTTCCGAGGATTCGGATTCTTCGATTTACCAGCGCGGCACTTCGCCTCTGGAGTCGCTTTCCTTCGGGCCGGATGACTCGTCTGACGTGCTCTTGAAAAATGTCCAGGAAGGCGAGCGGCTGCTTTCGTTCCGCTATCACGATCTGATTTTGCTGAAGAATTACAGTTCGCAGCCGGTTTCAGTGCGCGGTCGGCCGCTTCTGCGCGGTGGGTTTTGCCGGATTTATCCGGGGCAAAGGATCTTGATTGGCGATCAGGTGCTCACCTATCAGGAGCTGGCCGCTTATTTCAACGCGAAGAAAAACGTTTCGCTCCCGCAAATTTTCGTCCGCGTGCCGAAAGACGGCGACCAAGTACAACTTGAGCGCTCGCGCACGCGGGAGAGTTCGATAGAGGTGACGTTTGGTTTGAAGGTGCGGGTCCGCGCTTTGCGGGACGTGGATGCAGTCCTCAATGGCGTGACCCTGAAAGCAGGTCAGCAGGTCGAAGCCGCCCTGGACGACCGGATTATCTTCCACAACGACAGTGAGATGGATCTGATCGATTTGCGCCGGCGCGCGCGCGCCATGGGCGGACGGTTCCAGCTTAAAGCCTCGAAGTCGGAATATCTGGTCTCGAACAATCCCAGCCTGCTCGAGGCAGACGACATTTTGCTCTCGCCGGGGACGAGCGGTGACGTGCTGCTAAAGATTTTTTGCGATTACGACGCGCGGGTCGGCACGCTGGAAGTGATCGATGCAGATCGCCCGATCATGGTGGGCGAGCAGCCGGTGCGCGGCACGGCGGCACTGGCCGATGGCGACACCATTCGCATCGATACCGGTCAATTTTTACGCTGCAATTTTTCGGAGCGGATCATCGAGGAAGAGCGCAACATCATCCGCAGCCTCGAAGTGGTTGATTTGAACCATCGCTTTGGCAACTCGGAGGTGGCGCTGGATGGAATTTCGTTTGCGGTAAATCGCGGCGAACTCGTCTGCGTGATGGGCGCGAGCGGCTCGGGTAAGAGCACGTTCCTGAAAGTCCTGGGCGGCCAAATTCAGCCGACAGGCGGCCAGATTTTACTGAACGACGAGTCGCTCTACGACAATCTCGATGACCTCAAACGCTACGTCAGCTACATCCCGCAGGAAGACGCGTTCGATGAGAATCTGACGATCGAAGAGAACCTGCAATTTGCGGCCGCGATCCGTTCACCGCATCTCTCGCGACGCGACCGGACCCGAAGGCTCGAGAGCAAGCTGGTGGAGCTGGGTTTAAGCGAACGGAAAGACAGCGTGGTCGGCAGTCCGGTCAAGAAAACGCTCAGCGGCGGCGAGCGGAAACGACTGAACATCGGGCTCGATATGATCGGCTCGGCGGACGTTTATTTATTCGACGAGCCGACGAGCGGCCTGTCCTCAAAAGACTCGGAGCACGTGATCGAAATCATCCGGGGGATGGCGCATAACAAGATCATCATCGTCACGATCCATCAGCCGAGCTCGAAGCTTTTCCAGATGTTTCACAAGGCGATCCTTTTCGACAAGAGCGGACGTCTCGTCTTTTTCGGCACGCCCACGGATATGCTGCGCTACTTCGCCGAGGCCGAGCATCAGCATCAATTCGGCGCCGATCTCGGGGCATGTCCATCGTGCGGGACGACGCGGCCGGAATTCATTTTCGACGTGCTGGAAACGCCGCTGCGCGACATCAGCGGCGATGTGATCTACGAGGAAAATAATAAGGGCCAACTCGTGCCGGCACGGCGCTACTCGCCCGAATTTTGGCGCGATAAGTATGAAGCGTTTCGCCTGATCCAGGATGTAAAACAGGTCTCGCTCCGGCGCGAACACGTGCCCCCGTTGCCGAAGACGCCGGCGAAAAAACAGCGGCGGTCGCAGTTTCGCTGGCACGATGAATGGACCCAGTTGCGAACGCTGCTTCGGCGCGCCTTCATGAGCAAGCTGCGCAACGGCGGCAACCTCGTGATCACGATCGGCGTCGCTCCAATTCTAGCGGTGTTGATCGCGACGCTGCTGCGTTACTCCGACAGCGGGAAATACGATTTCGCTTCCGCCTACCACATCCCGACCTTTCTCTTTTTGGGGCTGATTGTGGCGATGTTCCTCGGCCTAACGAACAGTGCGGACGACATTATTGGCGACCGGGCGGTCTTGCAGCGCGAACGTAATTTAAACGTCCGCCTTTCCTACTACGTCGTTGCGAAAGTGCTTTCGTTAGGCGTATTCGCGCTGGTTCAGTGCATCCTTTTCACCCTTATCGGCAACTGGATTCTCGCGATTCGCGGCATGTTCTGGATTTACCTCGGGGTGATGCTGATGACCGCGATGGGCGGGGTCGCGCTCGGGCTGGTGATTTCCTCACTTGTGGCGGCGCCCAAGACGGCGGCAAACATCGTGCCGCTGGTTTTAATTCCGCAGATCATCATGGGCGGAGCGCTGATCAAATACGAGGATATGAACCGTAATCTCGGCTTCGTTTACACATTTTCGAGATGGGTTTCCGAGCATCCGGACGAGGAGACGAACAAGAAGATGGACAGCAAATTAATGGTGCCATTCGTCTGCCAATTTATCGCCATGCGCTGGTCGTACGAGGAGTTGGTCGTGGCGCAGGCGAAATTAAATCCGCTCACGCGCCGGCAGGAACGGGTCAATGCAGAAATTGGGCGACTGGCGCCGATCGCGAAGGATCCGGCGGCGATCGCGCGTCTCAACGACCTCAAGGAAGTGCTGGCGATTCTCTCCGGTCTCGAGGCGCCGAGCGCGACGGCGATCGACAAATATTTGCATGCGATCGATCGGATTGTCGCAGGCAAGCGGAAGTTTAACCGCTCAGATTTCAAGGGCGCAGTCGGACCAGTTACAGCGGAGCAGCTCTATATTAATCAGAAAATCTCAGACCTGATTTCGAATGCCGAAATGGAGCAGCAGGATTATCGGCGGGGCGGGAAGCCGAACGTTTTCTTCGGCGCGGAAAAGCGCTATCTCGGGACCAAGATCGGCGTATTTGTTTTCGACACTTCGGTGCTGATCGGCTCCACCGTAGCGTTGCTCTTCCTGCTGCTCTGGATCCTGCGTCGCCAATTGGAAGTGCGGCGCAGGTAGCGTCCTCGGTCGGCTCGCAGGATGACAAATGCGGCCGGGCCGCGTAGGGATTAGCCGTGAACAAGAAAACCGTTTCTCCTTCCCAAACGCGCCTGATCGTAGCGGACAGCGAACGCGATCCCGACATGCTTTACGCGACGCGGATGTTCGTGCCGGATCCATTTATTTTTCTCGAACAGAACGGCAAGCGCACGATCGTGCTGAGCGATCTCGAGATCGATCGCGGGAAGAAACAGGCGCAGGCGGACGAAATTCTGCCCTACAGCCAATTCGAACGCGAAGTGCAGGGAACGGCAAAGAAGGCGCCGCCCTACGCAAAGGTGCTTTCGCATTTTCTGCGGAAACGCGGCGTCCGTTCCGCGTTGGTGCCGGCTAATTTTCCTCTGGCCTACGCCGAAGAATTGGCCACACACAAGATCCGGCTGCAAACCGCTCTAGATCTCTTTTGGCCCGCGCGCGAAGCCAAGACGGATGATGAATTACGGCTGATGCGCCGTGCGCTGTCGATCACGGAAAAAGGTTTGGCGCGCGCGATGGAGGTGTTGGCGGCCTGCAAATCGCGGCGTGGAAAACGGCTCGATTGGTTTGGCCG
>JBDUAE010000539.1:0-1697 GCA_040004805.1 Chthoniobacterales bacterium
CAGCCAGCGCCGAGTTCCGCGATCGAGCGTACTTCCACGCGAGCTGGTGTTCATCGCGCCGCGCAGATCGACCCGTGAAGCACGGACCGCCGGAAGTAAACCGAAGCCGAGGCTGACCAGCAACATCGCGCCGGCTGCAAAACCAAAGACCGGCCAATCCATCCGCACCGCGTAATCGAATTCGCGCATCGCGCTCCCGGTCACGTCCGAGCCTTCCGGGCTCATCGCCACCAGCAACGGCGTGGCCCAGGACGCGAGGAGTAATCCCGCCGCCGTCCCAATAGATGCGAGCAGGAGTGCTTGCACCAACTGTTGCCTAACGATTCGTTGCCGGCTGGCGCCCAGCGCTGCGCGCAACGCAAATTCCCCTTCCTGCTCGATCACGCGCGAGAGGAGTAAACCGGCAAAATTCGCGGCCGCGATCAGGAGCGCGCACAATCCCGCGCCGACAATCACGAGGACTTTCGGCCGCAAATCCTGGACGAAACTCTCGCGCAACGGCGGCAGATAGGCAGCGCGCGGATTCGATGGATTGCCATCGCGTTGATTGATGGCAAGGCACATCCGGCGCACGGATGCTTCTGCCTGCGCAGGGCTTATTCCCGGCTGCAGACGACCCACTCCGTAGAGGTAATGATTGTTCGCCGTCGCGGCCGTGGCCGTGGGGAGCGCGAGCGGCAACCAAACACTCGCGCGATAAGGGTGCCGGAACGACTTCGGCATCACGCCAATGATCGTTCGCGTTACGCCGTCGAGGACAATCGTGCTGCCTAAAACATCGGATCGCGCTTCCAGCGTTTCGCGCCAGAAATCATCGCTTACCAGGACAACGGGCGCACCGCCTGGGCGATCTTCTTCGGACGTAAAATTGCGTCCACGCGCCGGCAGCAAGCCGAGAGCGGTGAGGAAGTTGGCGCTAATTCGGGCGGCCGGAAAAGTTTTCGCCGGCGCGCCTTCGCCTCGACCCAGCGTGACCGCGCCGCCCGTTGCGACACCGAGATCAGCGAAAATGTCGTGCCCGAATTCGCGCCAGCGTTGCGCGGTTAGGTCGCTCAGGTTGAGCGAAGCGCCGCGCCCGCCATTTTCATCCTGTGCTTCGAATACGCGCACCAACTGCTCGGCGTGCGGAAAAGGGAGTGGACGCAAGAGCGCGCCTTCGACGACGGAAAAAATGGCGGTATTTGCTCCAATCCCGAGCGCGAGCGTGCAAACGGCGACCGCGGTAAAGAGAGGCGATTTCGCCAGGAAGCGAAAGGCGTATTTGAGGTCGTCGAGCATATGTCGTTAGGCGCGAGGCCTTCGTTGACCACGGGCAATTTTATTGGGCTCAGACAACAAAACCGTCGCGGAGTTGAATGATGCGATTGCCGTAGGAGGCGTTTTTTTCCGAATGCGTGACCTGAATGATGGTCGTGCCTTCACTGTTCAATTTCTTGAACAACTCCATGATTTCCTGGCCTTGCGAGGAATGGAGATTGCCGGTCGGCTCGTCGGCCAGGATTAGCTTCGGACTCGACACGATGGCGCGGGCCACGCCCACGAGCTGCTGCTGCCCGCCGGAAAGCTGGCGCGGATAGAGATCCTTTTTCCCGACGATGTTAAAGCGATCGAGGGTGTCGGCGACGATGGCTGCGCGTTCGCTTTTGCCGACATGGCGGTAGGAAAGCGGGATGTCGAGGTTCTCGTAAACGGTGAGA
>JBDUAE010000142.1:0-5617 GCA_040004805.1 Chthoniobacterales bacterium
CGCCCGATCACCGCGCGATCTCCGTCGGCTTGCGCCAGAAGAACAAGAGATAGCCGACGCCGAGCCAGAGAATCCAGTAAACGAGATTGAGCAGGAGCGTCGACATGGTGCCGACCCAGCTCTGGCGCACCCCGAGATATTGCAGCGTTGGGAATAACCGTGCCGCCTCCGGAATTGCCCGCAAGGCCATTTGCGCGCCCGTTAGGACGCTCGATTCCAGGAGCATCATCCCGAGGTAGGTCAGCATCCCGCAGGTGTAGAGGACGAAGGCAAAAATCTTCATGCGGATGCCGGCCTGATGCAGGAAATAATAAACCGCCACCACCATGGCGAAGGTGATGGTGATGATCTGCGCCAGATCGCCATTGATATTTTGGCCGCAAGAGCGCGCCAGATTGAGGAGATCCATTTGGGACGTGTCCGGCATTTCGTGAGAGGTAAGCTGGGCCGATCGCATCCGTCAATCCGGCGTTGACGCGCGCATGCGCCAACGCGAGCGACGCGCCGGGATTTGCCTTTACAGACCTGTGCGCGCCCCGGCAGTTTGCAGCGATGCGGCCGTCGAATTTCCTCGCCCTTCTGCTTAGATTGCTGGCCTGCCTTACGCTCGTCGCCCAGGTCGCGGGCAGCGCCCGGGCGGCGGAGTCGCAGGACGAAACTCCCGCGCAGTTGAAGCAAGGGATCGAAGGGAGACACCCGGCAGATTACTACAAGCTGGCCGCCAAACTGTTCCAAGATGCTTCCACCAAACAGGAGGCCGTCTTTTGGTTCTACGTGGGGCAACTGCGTTATCGCTACTATCTCGCAGCTAATCCCGAGCTGAAGCCCGATGGCGACCCGGCCGTGTTTTCTTCGCTCTCGGAGGTGATCGGCCGCCCGATCAATGAATTCGCGGGCGGGAAGCCGGACCTATGGATCGGCGAGATCAATCACGCGCTGGAATGGGACGCCGCGCACGAGAACGGGTTCACCGCGAAGAGCAAGGCGCCGGATAAATATCAGCAAATCCGCGCCGGGCTGGTGGCAATGCGGGATCAGCTCTCGGCAATGAAAACAAAGCTCCCGGAGATGCGCCGGCAGAACGGGTTAAAGTAGCCGCCGCCCGAGCCGCGAGTCTTTCTCGCGGCGCCGTTACCGCTAAGTCCCAGGGTGGGTCTTCTTAAAGCCGTCTTCGTAACCATGGCCGAAGGCTGACTTCCAGGTCAGGGGTTCGGCTTTGCCTCCTTGCTGGTGGAAAGCCTTCTGCGCCATGTCATTCATGTCGGAAGCGTAGGGCAGCTTCGCGTCCCTCGGAGCTTCGCTCCCGGCGATCGCACCCACGGCATAGGCGGACCGCTCGGCGGGTGTGCGCCCATGCGCGGCGCGCTGGGTGTAGAAGGCGACCACGCCACAGGCGATGCCGACGAGGAGCGCCATGAGCACAAAGAAACGGAGGGGTTTGAAAGTCATCGCTCCGGGGTCGCTGAGTTTCCGCACCCTTTCAAGCTGATAAGTGAATATGGCAACCCCAGTCTAGTCGGAGAGAGGCTCGGATGTCGCCGACTTCAAGCGCGATCTCGCAGTGCAGAGGCGGAACAATACCACCGCTGACGCCGCCTCACGCGTAGCATAGAGGTGATGAATTTCGCTCAACTCGCGCCGGGCTGGCTATTGCTCATCTTTGCCGGGGCTGCGGCGGCGGTCTGGGTAGCGGGGATTTATGTGTCGAATACGACGGATGTACTCTCGCAACGTCTCGGCTTGGGCGAGGCCCTGGGAGGGATGCTCCTGCTCGCGATCGTGACGAATCTGCCGGAGATCGCGATCACGGCGAGCGCGGCGCTCCATCACGATCTCGGGATTGCGATCGGCAATATCCTGGGCGGAATCGCGCTTCAGACCGTGGTGTTGGTGGTGCTCGATTTTTTTGGGCTCGGGAAGGATGATGGCCTGACCTATCGGGCGGCTTCGCTCGGGCTAGTGCTGGAAGGGTTACTCGTGATCGCCGTGCTGACGATGGCGATCCTCGGTCATGAAATGCCGGCGAGCTTGATCTATGGACGGGTTACACCCGCGGGCGTGGGGATCGTGCTGGTGTGGTTGCTTGGGCTCTTCCTGGTGAGCAAGGCGCGCAAGGATTTGCCGTGGCAGAAGAAGGGCGAGGCGCCGGGCGGGCAGGGTGAGCCGCGCGGGCACTCTAAGAAGAAGTCGGCCACGAAAAAAATGACCACGGGATGGGCGCTCGCCATTTTCCTGGTGGCCGCTGTGGTGACGCTGGCAAGCGGAGTGTCGCTCGAACTCAGCGGAGAAGCGCTGGCGAGTCATCTGGGCATGAGCGGGGTGATCTTCGGTGCCACGGTCTTGGCGGCCGCGACTTCGCTTCCGGAGGTGTCGACCGGCCTGGCCTCGGTGAAACTGGGCGATTACAAGTTGGCGATGAGCGATATCTTCGGCGGAAACGCTTTCCTCCCCGTGCTCTTCTTTATGGCGACCTTGCTCTCGGGGGAAGCTGTCCTGCCGAAGGCGCAGCGGACAGACATTTATCTCACCGCGCTGGGGATGTTGCTAACCTGTGTCTATCTCTGCGGCTTGATCTTCCGGCCGCGGCGGCAGATTGCGCGGATGGGGATTGATTCGCTGGCGGTGCTAGTCATTTATGCGGTCGGGATCGCGGGGTTGTTCGCGATCGCCAAGGGGTAGCGGGCCGATGAAAGTAGGTATCTTCACCGCAATGGGTGAACATGTTATACCCATCGTCTAATTGAAACCGATTCCAATTCCCCCACGTGGTCGCCGGCCATTACAGCAGAGCACCACCTTCATGTTCCCTCTGGTGCGCCTACCTTGTCTTCTCGTCCTCAACCTCATCGCCGTGACGCTAGCGTCGCTTACCGCGCCGGCGGCCGAGCCGACACCCGACCCAACCGTTGCCTCAGTTTACGCGCCGATTGCGCCGCTCATCGGTGGGATGTGGCGCGGCGACCTGCCGCCCGGGCCGAACGGCACGAAGGTCGAGATCGAACTCAAGGCCGATTGGGCGGCGAATCACCAGGGGATTCGGTTCGACGGCGCGTTCGTCGTGAACGGGAGACGCTCCCCTTATACCAGCGGAATGTACGCGTGGAACCCGGTCAACAAGCATCTCTCGTTCTTCTACACCGATGACGACGGCAACCTGATCGAGGGTGGCGTCACGATGGAGAATGGCGTGCTGGTCCACAATTTCACCATCGCGGAAACCAAGGGGACCACGTCGAAAGTGCAGGCGCGGATTACGTTCGCCGGGCCCGACACCTTCACGAACGAGATCCTGAAATGGAAGGACGAGAAGTGGGAGAAGTTTGTGACCGTACGCTACCAGCGGAGTTCGCCCTAACGAGTCGGCGCTGCCCCGAGAACGATCTCGACGCAGTCTTCCGTGTCGGCTAAATCAGAGAGCGATGAAGAGCCTGCTTAAAGCGGTCGTGGCCGGAGCGCTCCTCTGGATCGCGATCAATCTGGTCGCGGTGGGCTACCAGCCGGCGCAAGCCGGATCGGTCGTGGCCACGGTGGAGATTGTCCTCGCCCTGGTGGTGTCGATCCTCGCCTGCGTGGTCCTGCGCTGAAGTCGGAATCGGGGGTGTCCGCAACTCGGTCCCGTGATGGCACGCGGATAGCTATGACGTTACTCAACCGGACAAACTGCCGCGAGTAAGCCGTGAGAGCTGGCGTTCGTTCGGGGACGTATTGGTCGGCATAGCCAAGAGTCCGCCTTACTGACACTGACAGACGCGCGGTGAGATCCACGGAAGCGTCAAAGAGAAATGCCCGCCGAATGTTTCGCGGCGGGCATTTTGCTTTTCCGGCGTTTGCCGCAAACGAGAAACCCACCGAGCGACGCGCGCAAGAGCTCTATTTCGCGGCGTCTGGTGTAGATGTCCCAGTCCCCTGCGCTTTGATCCAGCGTTCGACGCGTTCTTGCAGGAGGTCGAGCGGCATGGCGCCGCCGTCTAGGATTTCGTCGTGGAAGGCTTTGATATCGAATTTCGGGCCAAGCTGCGCCTTCGCTTCATCGCGCAGTTTGCGAATCGTGAGCTGGCCCATCTTGTAGGCCAGCGCCTGCCCGGGCCAGGCGATATAGCGGTCGGTCTCGGTTTGGGCCACGGCGTCGTTGACGTCGTTGGCGTGCATGTACTCGATCACCTTCTCGCGACTCCAATTTTTGTCGTGAATACCGGTATCGACCACGAGCCGCACGGCGCGGAACAGCTCGGAATTTAGCCGACCATAGTCGGATACTGGATCCTGGTAGAAGCCGATTTCCTTGCCTAACTCCTCGGCATAGAGCGCCCAACCTTCGGCATAGGAGGAGTAACCGCCATGGAGCCGGAACTTCGGCAGGCCTTCCAGGGTTTGGGCAATGCTGATCTGCATGTGATGCCCGGGAACGCCTTCGTGATAAGCGACTGCTTCATCGAGCACGAGCGTCCGCTTCGTCGGATCCGACACCGCGACCACGACGCGGCCGGGGCGTTTTCCATCCGGCGTGCCGCTGACGTAGTGGGTGGCTTCGGCTTTCGCGAAATCGGGGATGGCTTCCACCGTCACTGGCGCCTTCGGCAGGAGTCCGAATAGCTCCGGCAGCTTCGGCTCCATTTGGTGGATGTATTTGGCGAAATCGTTCACGATTTGCTGCTCGCTGGTGGGCTTCCACTTCGCGTCGTTGTTGATGGCATCGCGGAAGCTGGCGAGATCTTTTTTGCCCTGCGCGTGCGCGAGCTTCGTCATCTCCTCGGTGATACGCGCCACTTCCTTGAGCCCGATCTCGTGCACTTCATCGGGAGTGAAGTTCGTGGTCGTCATCATCTTGACCGCTTCGGCATAGCGGCGTTTGCCGTCAGGCAAGCTTTCGATCGAAAGTTCGGTTCGTCCTTTCGGGTCGTACTCTTTGCGCAGAAACTCCGCGAACTTCTTGTACGCGGGAAAGACGTCGTCGTTCACGGCCTGCGTGATCTCCTCGGTTAATTTCTTTTTGTCGGCATCGGAAAAGTCTGTCGGAAACTTCGTTGTCGGGCGCAGGAACGGGTTCGCGGCGACGATGCCGTCAGCTTGAGCGGGCAATTTATCGAGCACCAGCTTCGGAGGCATCAAACCGTCCTTCAAACCTTGGCGCAGGACTTCGGTTACCTGGGCGAGAACGCGCGGGACTTGGTGAAGGCGGGCAATGTAATCCTGGTAGTGCTGGACGGAATCGAAGGGCATGGCCAGCGCCAGATCGGCGAGGTGAGTATGGACGCCATTTTGCTGGTTCACCGGCATCTCGAAATTCTTCAAGCTGTAGTTCACGTCCTCGCGCTGGAGTTGCCGCTCAAGTAATTGATGACTGAGTAGATCGGTGTCGCTCATCCCATCCGTAGGGATTGCGTGCAGGCGCTTCAGGAATTCATCTGCTTCGGCATGCTGGCGCGCGATCTCGGCGAGTGAATATTGGCCGAGAAGCGCGTTGTAGCGGTAATCGCCGTAGGACGTCGCGCGTTCCGGTGAATTCTTCAGCCCGGTCTCATAGAATTCGTCGAACAATTTATTCTGCTCCGCCACTCGATCGGAGACTGAGGCCAATTCTGCAAACGCCGGTGACGCCAGCGCGAGGAACAACCCG
>JBDUAE010000143.1:0-5614 GCA_040004805.1 Chthoniobacterales bacterium
TCGAGCGCTTTGAATCGCTTTCCGATCGTCGGGAAACTCTCATCCGCGGCCAGGACACCTTTGCCCGTAGCCAACAGCGCCCGCGCGGTCGATTCCAATGTGGACGTAACACTCATGCTTCGCGGGCTGGTTGAATCAGGTCTGCGTCAATGACAAAAGTGCTCATGCTCTACTTCCTATTTGGTTTGGTAGTTCAACGTTCCCGGAACCAACCTTCGGCCGCCACATTAATTAGTCAACATGTGCTTGGACTTTATTTCGAGGTGAGCCGACAAGCCATGCTCGCCTTGGAAAGTTACATCCATGGTGTGTGGCGGCTTGAACTGATGACGAGACGCGTCGGGCCCCGCGGTTCGGCGGCCTGCCATGAGGGTGCGCTCACGCGGCACTGGGCGCAGCACGGGTGTTTCATCGGTAATTCCTGCGGCCCGCATTCCAACAGCAAGGCGTGGTGGACCGGAGATGATCCGCGTTACCGCGGCGACCAGGGAATCAACCTGCGTTGCAACGTGAAAGGGCTTTGTCTTTAGAAAGGCGGCAGTAGGAGGCGCTAGTGCGACGCGGCCCCACTTCGTTTCTACCTGGCGACCATTAGCGGCCTCGTACAGGCCACGAATTACTTGCTTGAACTCGACGTCGCTTCCTAAGCGATGGCCGTCTTGGCTGCTACAGTCCGTCGGCAACGAAAGCACTGTTGCTAACACTTCTTCGAAAGGTTGTGCCAGATCTATTCGAATGCTTCTCATACTAAGTATGCTCCTTTGTTTCTAGTTGCCTGCTTCATAGGACGTACACCCCTCGCGACCCGCGTGATTGTCTCTTTAGCGCAGTCTTGCTGAGCTCCTGCAATCCGTTTCGACCATTCGAAGCCGCTTTCATTGTCGATCTCCCATCCCGCTGGAAGCGCCTGACACGCTCATTGGTTTTGTCATAGGTCATTGCTAATGTGGAGGCAGCATGTGGGCGGCAACCCCGCGGTCGCCGCCAGCACCCACTCCACTCAGGGTCTTAGCTGAACCACTCCAGGCACTTGTTCCACCAGCTGGAGATCTTCTTCGAGAAAGCATCCGACTTCTCATTCGACAGATCCTTAGTCACGTCGTTGATTTCCTTTTGCAGTTTCTGCACCTCGGGCATCCGGCTGGTGCCGGCGATGGCCTCGTAGTTCTTGAGCGCATCGGTGGCGGCGCCGAGCGCGGCCTTAGCCTGGTCCGGCCGTTTCGCATTTAACTCGGTCTCGGCCAGGCGCAGATTATCCATCGCGCGGGAGAGCGGCATGCGCGTGGCGCTGAACTCGAACATGACGCCGTTAGTCTGGATGTCCTGCAAGGCCAACGTGGCGGCGGCGGTGTCGCCCTTCTTGATCAGGTCTTGCGCGGCGAGGAGGTCGCGGCGGGCAAGGCGAACGTCGAGCTTGATGCTGGTGTAGTCGCCACCGGCATACGCCACTTCAGGAGCGGTTTTCGGATTGGCCGGCGGTGCGGCGTTGTTCTTTTCGGCCACCTTGTTTTGTTGCTGCTCGGCTACGGGTGAAACCACATCCACCGCGTCGTACTCACGGTAAATGGGGACGAACGCCGGTTTGATCTGGTCTTGATCATCGTAGGTGACACCGGCGCCGGAGATGTCGGTTTTGACCGTGGTCGCAGGTAGAACGCCGTCGATGATTTTGATCAGGGTCAGCCCCTTTTCAATATTCGTCGAGGCCACGTCGGCGTTCTTGTCCGCCAAGCCGTCGAGCGCGCTGTCGATGTGTTTGAGGACGCGATTGGCCGAGAGCGACACCGCGCGCCATTCATCACCGTTTAGTTGTTTCGCGGGCGGAGTGACGTCGACCTTGGTCGTGATGGCATCGGCCGCGTCTGCGCCGGTGCTGACGAGCATGAGCATTGCGCTGGCCAAACTAAACGCCAGGGCCCTACTAAGTGGTTGGGTGATGCGGGTGAGACGCCTGTTTGTTTTCATGGAGTGAATTTTCCACGCCGCGCCGTCGCGCGGTATCGGCGCTGTGCCCGTTCCTAAATAGGCGAAGTGCTTATGTGGCGAAGCGCCGCGTTTTCCCGGTTCCGTCCGGGGGACTTAAGCCTAACGAGCGTCGAGTTGTTCGCTCTCCACGTAACGCACGGCCTGCCGAATCATCTCCGCGCTGGTGGTGAACTTGAGCTTTTCCTTGATGTGATCGCGATGCACGGAAACCGTTTTTGGACTGAGATGGAGCTGGCCTGCGATCTCCTTGGCCGTCTTGCCCTTGCCGAAAAGCCGGAAAACCTCGAACTCGCGGTCACTTAGTTTTTCCAGCGGCGAGGTGCTCCCGCGCGCTCGCGCCCCGGCAAAGGCTTCCAGCACGCGCGCGGAAAGTTTTTCGCTCATGTAAGTTTGCCCACCGAGCACACGGCGGATGGCGGTGAGGAAGGTGGGACCGTCGGCATCCTTCATCACATAACCCTTGGCGCCAGCCCGCAGCGCGCGCTCGGCATAGAGTGATTCGTCGTGCATCGAGCAGACGAGAATTCGCAGCCCGGGGTGCAGCGCCAGCAGATCCTTGATCAGGTCGAGGCCGCCGCGTCCCGGGAAAGTCAGATCGGTGATGACGATGTGCGGCCGTGTCCGGTCGACCGCCGTGAGGGCTTCCGCCGCGCTGGCCGCCGTCGCGCAAACGGCCAGATCCGGTTCGGCGTCGAGCATGAGTTGGTAGCCGCGGAGAACGGAGCGGTGATCATCCACCAGCAGGAGCCGGGACTTCGTTTGGTTTTTCGAGGCGCTCATGCAGGCAGTTGTACCCGACAAACGATACGCGTGCCGCCGGCTGGCGCCGAACCAATTTCGAGCAGGCCGTCGATCAGCCGCGCGCGATAACGCATGACGCGCAGGCCGATGCCGTCGACGGCCGGCGTCGCCTCATTAAAGCCCTCGCCATCGTCTTCGATCTCGAGGACGAGATGGCGGTGCTGACGTTCGAGGCCGAGGCGGATTTCCGAGGGCGCCGCGTGCTTGAGCGCGTTGTTCACCGCTTCCTGTGCAATCCGGTAAAGATGGCCGGCCACTTCCGGATCGGTCACGCGCACGTTCCCGGTGGATTCGAAAATGCAGCGCACCGAACCGAGATGACCGGTGTTTTCCGCCAGAGTGCCGAGCGCGCCGGTAAGTCCGTCCGCGAGGAGCGCCACTGGTGCGAGGCCGTGGGAAAGCGCGCGCGTTTCCGCGATGGCGTCGCGCAGTTGGCGCCCGATCTCCTCTCCGTGCTCGATCAGAGCGGGTGCGCCTTTTTTTAATGCGCCGAGGAGCGCGTTGGTCGTGAGCGACGCCGCGGTGAGGCGTTGACCGAGACTATCATGCACATCGTGTCCCATGCGGCGCCGTTCGCTTTCGGAAATTTCGAGAACCTCGCGCTCGAGTCGCAGCTGTGCGGCATCACGCTCGCGCAGGCGCGTGGCCATGAAAGCGAACTTCTCCGAAAGCGAAGCCACCTCGTCGCCGCCGCGCAGGACTTCCGGCACGTTCGACGTCCCTTCGCCGAAAGCCTCCACACTGCGCGCGAGTCGGGCCAGGCGCTCGGCAAACCCAAAGTGCAGCACGGCCCAAAGCACAAGACTCAGCAGCGCCATGGCCAAAGCCATCCAGACCAATTGGGTGCGCGCGTCCGACCGCGCAGCGGCGATGGCTTCACCGCGATCAAAAACCAGCAACGCCCAGCCCGTCCCATGTTCGCCGAGATGGAATGGATGCGCGCTCAAAAGCGCGGACCCGTTCTGTTCGCGCTCGATGACCGGTTGTCCGGCGGAATTAATCAGCCCGGCGGCTTGAGCCAGCGGTGTCTCCGTAACCGGCCGGCCCCGCATGTCGCCTTTGCTGTCGACGATGATCCGGCCCTTCTCGTCAACCACGCCGGCCAGTTCGATTTCCGGCAAGTCGGGAATGGTCTCCACTTTCAGCTGTAGTCCATCACGATCGTTCGCGGCCAGAAGCTGCGCGCTGGCTTGGGCGAGCCGGCCACCATTGGACTCGGCGCGGCGGCGCATTTCCTCGAAATGCCGCGCCAACCCAAGATCGAGATTCAATCGGTAATCAAACCAGGTCGCCATGAGTCCAAAGGCGAGCGCGAGCACCGGAGCGGTAAATCGGATGGGCGGCGGAAAACGCAACGGCCCAAGATGCCATGGCACGGCGGAAATGGCGAGGCGGCGCCGCGCGGCAGTCCAGCCGGTAGGTGGATCGCCTATTTGCGATGAGCCGCGGGGCCGATAGGCGATTCGTTTTTCCAGAACTAGCTTTCTATCCGTGCAAGCCCGTGTCGACGCGCTGACAACGCCACTCTCCGAGCTCCGGAGGATTGATTCAACGCGATCGCGCCCTTCTTCGTCCGCCGCCGCCGCTTTGGCGCTCGCGTTGGTGGCCCTCATCGGATGGATCGACTACGTCACGGGCGATTTCTCGCTCACGGTGTTCTATTTGATCCCGGTGGGGCTGGCCACCTGGTACGCCGGCCGCAGCGCGGGCTGGTGCATAGGAATACTGAGTGCGGTGGCTTGGCTGGTGGGCGATCTGGCAACACATCATCCCGCCGGACATCCCTTCGTCCCGTACTGGAATGCGGCGATGCCAGCCCTCATGTATGGGGTTGTCGCGGAATTATTCTCGGCGTTACATCGCGTGCAGGGACAACTGGAAGAGCGCGTCGTGCAGCGCACGGCGTCGCTGCTGCAGGCGAACCAGGAGTTGGATGTGGCGCGCCTGCGCTTCATGGAAGCGGACAAGTTTGAATCCATCGGCCGGCTCGCCGCCGGCGTGGCGCATGAGGTGAAGAATCCGCTCATGACGATTGTCATGGTGGCGGAATACCTCTCCGCCATACTTCCGGCTTCGGAGACGGAAGGCCACGGCATGATTGGCTCACTCCACGAGGCAGTCGACCGCGCCAACCGCGTTATCGGCGAGCTGCTGGATTTTTCGAGGCCGGGAGCACTTTCTCTCTTGCCGGAGAATTTCCAATCCGTCGCGGAGCGCGCGCTCGGACTGATCAGGCACGAGGCGAATCGCAAGGGGATTCGAATCGTGCGCGAGTGGTGCGAACCGGCGCCAGACGTGCTGCTCGATCGCAATAAAATGGGACAGGTTCTCATTAATGTTCTTCTCAACGCGATTCAGGCGACGCCGGAAGGCGGCACCATCACCTTGCGCACGCGAATTCGCCGGGATCTCTTCTGCGCGGAAATCGAGGACACTGGGCCAGGTATTTCTCCGGTGCATCAGCCGAAATTGTTCGAGCCGTTTTTCACCACGAAACCGGTGGGCAAGGGCACAGGCCTGGGGTTGTCGGTGGCCCGGCAAATTACTCAACTGCACCACGGCACGCTCGTTCTGACCAATAAACCAGACGGGAGCGGTGCACGCGTCACGATCCAACTCCCCCTCGACTCGTCCCACACGTCATGAAAACCAAACGCATCCTCTTGATCGACGACGAACCTAACGTGACCCACCCGATGAAGGTGAGCCTCGAACATTCCGGCGCTTATCTGGTGCATGAAGAAAACCACGCCAGCCAGGCTTTGGAGACCGCACGCCGCTTCCAGCCTGATCTCATCTTTCTCGATGTCATGATGCCGGAAATCGA
>JBDUAE010000540.1:0-1690 GCA_040004805.1 Chthoniobacterales bacterium
AGATTCGGATCGACCGCATATTGATCGACGTGCTGGTAGAAGCCCTGCACCGACCAGTCATGCTTGAGCTTAACTTTGCCCAGGCCGAGCCCGACTTGATAGGCGTAACGGTCGTCTCCTTTGTCCGGATGACCGGCGGCAGCGGCTCGATCGTCGCCATCCAGATTAACGGCAAAGTCGCCAAAGAGCCTCACTGGAATTTCGCCAAACTTGAATCCAAACTCCGTCGGCATGTCGAAAACGAGCAGGCTGTTCACGCCAGTTTGATTTCGCGTCACCACTGCCCCGCCCGGAACGCGCCGGAAACTCGGATCTCCGGAGAAGAAGGTGTTAAAGGTGTCTCCGGTGCCGGTGTAGTTATAAATCGTGGGCGCAAACTGTAGGTAAACATCCTTCGTGAAGTTGATCTTGGCGCCAGCCTGCCAGGCGAGCAGGTAAGCGTCCGTGCGCGGGAGGCCGCGCGGCGCCGGCCCGACCGGATCCTCCGGGTTCGAATCGTCGTAAACGAACTGCGCCAGGTTAACGAAGAGATCGATGGAGATCTTGCGGGGCTCGCCTGAACTGGCGGCGGCGATTTGCTTCCCGTCCTTATCAGACGTCGCGGCGGTGCTCGAACCACCGCCCACGTTAAGATTGAAGGTGTGCTTCCATTGTTCCGCGACGCCTTCGGGATTGATGTCGTTATCCCAAAGCATCGAGGTGGTGACGAGCGGGTTCGGCATTCGCCCCGCCGTCAGCGTCACATCGTGGAAACCTTTATAGCCGAGGTAAGCCTGGCCGACATTGATTCCGTCACTGGTCTTGGCAAACGGCCCACTGCTGGAGTCATCGCCGAAAGTAACGTTGGTGGAACGCGGATTGGAGCTGGTCTCGAGGCGCAGCCCGAAGAACCAGTCGTCCGCGAGGGTGCCGCGAATCCCGAGCCGCAAACGATAACGGGCGCGGTTGCGCTGCGTGTGTTCGCCCAAAGGTGTGATAGCGTCGGGCGCGCCGGCTTCGGCCGTGCGCACTTCATAGCGCACCCGGGTGTCGCCGTAGATTTCCAGCTCAGTTAAAGGGGTCGAGAGCTTTAGTTTTCCGGCCGAGGTCGTGGCCGCGTCGCGCGTCAGTTCGCTGCGCACTTCTTCCGCTTCCTGGTCGGTTAGGATGCGTTTCTTTACCAGCAGATCGAGCAGGGCGCCGTTATCCTGCGCGCGAGCGATATTTCCGCCGAGGAAGAGGCCGGCCGCCGCGGCGGCAAAAATGATTTTCTTTGCGAACATTGTTTCTCCTTGAGGTTGGTGTGGCCGTGAGGCCGTGGTTGTTGTCTCGGGCAGACGCTGGCAGCGCTTTGTGACGCCCTGATGACGGCAAAGTGACAATTGCGTGAACTCTTGCGCGGTCGGCCCGCCGCGCTGTGGACCGCGGGCGATTGTCACCGTCGCGTTCCGATGTTATGACGGTGAGGCGGAAGGAGCCGGCGCGTTTATGGCAAAACTTTCATTGCGAGATCTTGAGGTGCGCGGAAAACGCGTGCTGGTGCGGGTCGATTTCAACGTGCCAGTCGAAGAACACGGCGATCACTTTCACATCACTGATGACACCCGCATCCGCGAGTCGCTGCCGACGATTAACTACCTACGCGAACACGGCGCGAAGACCATCCTGATGGCGCACTTCGGCCGACCGAAAGGGAAGCCGGTGCAGAAGT
>JBDUAE010000541.1:0-1683 GCA_040004805.1 Chthoniobacterales bacterium
CGAACTCTTAATCCGCGAATCGGAGGCCCCGGAGCGAAAGATGAAGCGCTCGCTCACCGCCTTCGATCTCACCTGCCTCGGGATCGGCGCCATCATCGGCACGGGCATTTTCGCGCTCGCTGGGACAGCGGCAGCGGGGGAGGCGGTGCATGCGGGCGAGTCGGTGATGAAAACGCCGGTGCTCAATTTCATCATCGCGTTCATCAATCATTCCGACTTGGTTTTCGGTCGTCCGGCGGCTGGGCCGGCGGTGGCTTTGTCGTTTATCGTGGCCGCGGTAGCCTGCGGATTCGCGGCGCTCTGCTACAGCGAGCTGGCCTCGATGATTCCGGTTTCGGGTTCGGCTTACACTTATTCTTACGCGACGCTCGGCGAGATCATCGCTTGGATTATCGGCTGGGATCTGATTCTCGAATACGCGGTCGGAAACATGGCCGTGGCGGTCGGTTGGTCCGGTTATTTTGTGCAGCTTTTGGGGAATTTACCTTTCGGGTTGCACCTAAAATTTCCACTCTGGCTGGTGAGCGATCACACCACCGCGCTCACGATTCTGGCGAAGGGAGGAGCAGCTCTGGGCGATTATTCTTCGACTGCATTACCGATGATCATGGGCCACTCCATCGCCTTAAACCTGCCGGCATTTCTCATCGTCGCGGGCGTGACCGTGCTCCTGATTTTCGGCATCCGGGAAAGCGCGACGGCCAATACCACCATCGTCATCATCAAACTGGCGGTGGTAGTTTTCGTGATCGCGTTCGGCTCGTTTATGGTGAATCCGACGAACTGGCATCCGTTTATGCCTAGCGGTTTTGGCGGGGTTATGAGCGGGGCGGCGATTGTTTTTTTCGCCTTCATCGGTTTTGACGCCATTTCTACCACAGCGGAGGAAACAAAGAATCCGCGGCGCGATTTGCCGATCGGGATGATCGCCAGCCTGGTCATTTGCACCCTGCTCTACGTGATGATGGCGCTCGTGCTGACGGGCATGAAAAAGTACACCACGTTCGTGGGGGACTCGGCGGCGGTGGCGACGGCTTTCGCGGCTAAACCCTGGGCGCAGGCGTTGATTAGTGCTGGCGCGCTGGCCGGGCTGACCTCGGTTTTGCTCGTCTTCCAACTCGGGCAGCCGCGTATTTTCATGGCGATGGCGCGGGACGGCCTGCTGCCGCGCTACTTTGCCCGGATTCATCCGCGCTATCGCACGCCATACATCACCACGATCTGGACGGGCGTGGTCGTGGGCGGGGTGGCGATGTTTACCGACATCGGCTCGTTAGCCGATCTCACGAACATCGGAACGCTCTTTGCTTTCGCGCTCGTGTGTGTGGGCGTGATCGTCTTGCGGAAGACGGATAAAGATCGGCCCCGGCCGTTCCGCGTTCCCCTGGTGCCGATTTTTCCGATTCTGGGGGTGCTTTTCTGCGGCGCGCTGATGCTCAGTCTCCCGATCGAAACCTGGGTGCGGTTCTTTATCTGGCTCATCATCGGCCTAACGATCTACTTCTTCTACGGGGTCGGCCACAGCCGTCTCCAACGCGGGATCGATACCGGCGAGACGGAGAATATTTTACCGCCGCTGCAGTAGGGAACGGGCGCGCGCTGGCCACGCTGGTCGAGATGCCCCCCACAAAAAGAAAAGATGCCGACGGCGCGCTTTCGCACCGCCGGCATCTTTATAAACGG
>JBDUAE010000144.1:0-5580 GCA_040004805.1 Chthoniobacterales bacterium
GATCACAGTGACGGCAAAGTGCTCGCCATCGTCACCCTGCACGATGTCCTGCGCGCGCAGGTCTCGATCAGCGAACGCTGAGCACTGGCGAAACGAAGGAATATTGTGACGGGTTCGCGCATCTTACGAGCGCGGATAGGTTTTCCCATTAGCGCCACCAAAATATGAAATCAAAACACCTCCCTCTCATCCTCGCGGCCGTCGCCCTCGGCTTTCTCGCTTATCGCTCCAGTAGCACCGCCGGCAATTCCTGTCCGTTCACATCGTCCACGGCGCCGCAAGGCAGCGTCCAAACCGTCGCGAACACCAGCGGAAAAACCGAGGCCGCGCCCGCATGGCGCTTGAAAGATCTCAATGGCCGGTTTGTCCAGCTCGCCGACTTCAAAGGCAAAGTGGTGATCCTCAATTTCTGGGCGACGTGGTGTCCGCCCTGCCGCGCGGAAATTCCCGCGCTCGCCGCCTTGCAGGCCAAATACCAGAGCCAGGGTTTGGTCGTGATCGGCGTCTCGATGGACGAAGCCGCGCCGGCGGTGGTGAAGGCTTTCGCGCTAAAAGCGAAGATTAACTACCCGGTCGTGATGGGAACTGCGGAGACCGCTGCGGCTTACGGAGGCGTCCAGGTGATTCCGACGACTATCTTCATCGACCGGCAGGGCAACGTGGCGGGCACTCATCAGGGGGGCGCCGGCCAGGAGCTGTTCGAAGCTGCGGTGAAGCCGTTGCTGGGGAAAGCGACAGCTAATCTCTAATTAGACTCCGCCGCCCTCGATCACTGCTCGCAGAATGGGTGCGGCAGGCGCACTCTCCAGACGGCGCAGGCCGAAGAAACCATCCATGAGTAAACAGAAAACCATCGCGGTTCTGGGCGGAGGTTCCGCTGGGCTGACGGCTGCGCGGACCGCTTGTGATTTGGGCGCGCATGTCCTCTTATTCGTGGGCGAACTCGGGGCGCGCGCTTCGCTTTGCATCGAGCGCGGCTGCATGCCGTCGAAGGCGATCTTCGAACCGATCGACGCGATGCATCGCGCGAAACGACACGGCTGGCTGGAAGTGAAGCCGCGGCACCCGGCCCAATATCTGGCGGAGATCGTGGCCTGGAAGGATCGGGAGATCGCGCAATTCCGCGACTATCGCGCAGAAGTAATTAGCCGACTCCAAACGAAAGATTTCGAGATTATCGGAGCCAACGGACGCTTCGTGAGCGAAAACGAAATCGAGAGTGGCGGGCGGCGTTACCCCTTTGATGCAGCCATCATCGCGACCGGTTCGAGCAATTCGATTCCGCCGGAAGTGCAGGTGCCGATTGGCCCGGAGGGAGCGTGGACAAACGACGAAATCCTCGCGAATACCGAGTTGCCGAAATCGCTGCTGACTATCGGGGCGGGCCCGGTTGGCCTGGAAATCTCCCTGCGCTATGCTCGACTCGGTTGCGCGGTGACGATCGTCGCACGCTCGACTTTGCTGGCGAAATTTCCGTCCAAATTTGGCGAACGTTTGGAGAAAATCTTCGAGCGCGAAGGCGTGCGAGTGCTGACCGGGCAAACGCTAGCGGCGGTGACGCGCGCGGACTCCGGCGAGTTCAGCGTGCGGACGAAAGGCGCCGGCGGCGAGATGACTCTGCTTGCGGAAAAGGTCTTGCTCGCGACGGGGCGACACCCGGAATTGTCGACGCTTAATTTAGCCGACGCTGGGATTGCCGTGAATGCACGCGGGCGCCTCGAAGTGGAATGCGATATGCGGGTCAAAGGCACGCGCCGTTTTTTCGCCGCGGGCGATGTCGCGGGTCTGCGCATGGTCGTGCATCAGGCGCATATCGAGGCGGGGATCGCGGCGGAGAATGCGGTGAGCGATGGGGAAAGGATGTGGGATCGGCGCTCCAATCTCCAGGTTGTCTTCACCGATCCGGAATTCGCGTTTGCCGGACAAAGCCGCGAGATGGCGGAGAAGGCGGGCCATCGGGTGGTCACGGCCACGGCGGAGAGTTCCGATGTCGGCAAACTTCGCCTCGCGGGCGACGATCTGGGCTTTGGCGAATTTGTCGCCGATGCCGAGAGCGGTCGCCTTCTCGGCGCCGCCTTGCTCTGCGATGACGCGAGCAACCTCATTCACCTTCCCGGTTACGCGATCGATCACGGTCACACCGTGCATCAACTCATCAGCGGCGAATATTATCATCCCACGAAAATTGAGATCGTGTCCGAGATCGGCGACGCGCTCTGTCGGGAACTCGGCGGCAGCCCCTTGTGCCGGGCGCGCGAATAACGGTGATGCCAGTTCACAATTCACTGATCCAGAGCCTGGGCCCGGTCTTCGCCGCCAGCCTCATTCTCTTCCTGCTGCTGCAATGGAAATGGCCGCTCCGCCGGCAACATTTCTCCGCGCTGCGTCGCTGGATTCGCAATGGTATCCTCGCGGCGCCGGGGTTATTCGTCTCGCGCCTCGTCCTTGTCCCGATTCCATTTCTGGTTTCAATCTGGGCGAGTCAGCACCACTTCGGGCTCTTCCATTGGGTCGCGCTCCCGAAGCTGCTCACGATTTTTGCCGGCGTCTTGCTTTACGATTACGGCTATTATTGGTGGCACAAAATGATGCATCTGGTGCCGTTTTTCTGGCGGTTTCATAACGTGCATCACACCGATCTCGACATGGATGTAACCACCGCGAGCCGCTTCCATCTCGGAGAAGTATTGTTCTCCATTTTCTTTCGCGTCGCCGTGGTGGGCTTGCTCGGGTTGAGCATCTGGACGCTGGCGATTTACGAACTGATCTTCAGCCTCGCCAATCAATTCCAACATTCGAACTGGCGGCTGCGGATCGGGCTCGAACGCGTATTGAATCTGATCCTGGTGACGCCGCGGATGCACGGCACCCATCATTCGATTGTGCAGGGCGAGACGAATTCGAACTGGGGCACCGTCTTCTGCTGGTGGGATCGTTTCCACCGGACCATCCGGCTTGATGTGCCGCAGGACGCGCTCACGATCGGGGTCGCCGCCTATCGCGACGAGAGCGAACTTACCTTTTGGAAATTGTTCCTGCTCCCCTTTCGCAAGCCGCGCCCATGGCAGTTGCCGGATGGTTCCGTTCCCGAACGGCTCGTGCGCCCGACCCACAAACTCGCCCCCTAACGAATATGCGTAATCTACTTCTCGTCGTCGTAATCCTCCTCGCCCTCGCGGGTGTGGCTTTCTCGCAGGGAATCCGTTGGACGATCGTGAATTGGAAAGTGCGGCACGATTTTCCGCAGGTGCAGGGGATCTCGCCGAAAGAAGTGGCGGAGTGGACCAAGGATGCGAAACGCGATCAGCCCGTCCTGCTCGATGTTCGCACGAAAGCCGAATATGACGTGAGCCACATCCACGGCGCGCAACGCGTGGAGCCCGGCTCGGAGGCGAGCGCGATCGAGCTGGCGAAGGGTAGACCGATCGTGACCTACTGCTCAGTCGGATATCGGTCCGGCGCTTTTGCCAAGAAGCTGGACGAGGCCGGCTACAAGAATGTCCACAACATGAGCGGCTCGATTTTTCAATGGGCGAACGACGGTTATCCGGTCGAAAGCGACGGTCATCCGGTGCAAAAGGTCCATCCCTACAACGAAGAATGGGGCAAGCTCCTGAAAGAACCGCTCCGCGCCAAAGTTCCGCCGGCAGGTAAAGGGATGTAGAACCACGCCGCGCCGCAATGAGATTGCCGTCCGCGCCGTTCTGGCGAAGCATCGGCGTATGCCCGCTTACGGCCGCCTGACTTTTTCTCTTCTCACCGTGGTCCTCGCGGTGCTGGTCTGGTCCGGAATCGCGCCCAAGGATCGGATGACGTGGTGGCTGGAAGTGACGCCCGCGCTTCTCGGCCTGATCGCGCTTTTCCTGACGCGAAAAGCATTCCGATTCACTCCTCTTCTGCAAACGCTCATCGCGCTGCACATGATCGTGCTCGCGGTCGGCGGTCATTACACCTACGCGGAAGTGCCGATCGGTAATTGGGCGCGCGATTTCTTTCATCTCGCACGCAATCATTACGATCGGATCGGCCACTTCGCGCAGGGACTCGTTCCTGCCTTAATCGCCCGCGAAATTATTTTGCGCCGGCGCCTCGTCCCATCGCGCGCCTGGACCGGATTTTTTGTCGTCTGCGTCGCGATGACGATCAGCGCCGTCTACGAGCTGTTGGAATGGATCACCGCCGAAATCTACGGGCAGAACGCCGACGCCTTTCTCGGCGGCCAAGGCGATATTTGGGACACGCAAGAAGACATGGCGTGCGCCCTGGTCGGCGCGCTCTGCGCCATCGCGCTCCTGAGTCGGTGGCAGGATCGACAGCTGGCTGCGACGCGAAGCTAGAATTTCGCCCAGAAGAAAATTAGCCGGCGGCGTGTGATTATTTCCGAGGTCCCGCGAATCACTCTGGTAACGAGATGTTCCCCTCTCCCACCAGATGCACTCCTCCACCGCTCTCATGAAATCCGCGCCCGTCGCCCAGCCGGCTTTCCTCGATCTGCTGAACCAGCACGCTGGCATCGTCCACAAAGTCGCAGCCAGTTACAGCAGTAGCCAGGCGGATCGGCACGATCTCACCCAGGAGATCATGCTCCAGCTTTGGAAAGCTTATCCGCGCTACGCTCCCGAGCGTCCGTTCTCCACCTGGATGTATCGGATCGCGCTCAACGTCGCGATCTCCTTCCTGCGCAGCAATACCCGGCCGGTTCGGCAGACGATCCCGCTCGAAGAAATCGAGACGGAAATAGCCGACAGCACGAGTGCAATTCCCGAGGAAAACGAGCGCGTGGTTTTGCTCCAAAAAGTCATCGCCGCGCTCGACCCGCTCAATCGCGCACTTCTTCTCCTCTTCCTCGACGATCACAGCTACCGCGAGATCGCTGCCATTCTCGGGCTCACCGAAACCAACGTCGCCACCAAACTCAACCGTCTCAAACAACGCGTCCGCCGCGAAATCACCCAACTCACCGGAGAATAAACCCATGCCATCCACCGAACTCGACGACCTCAAATCCACCTGGGAAACCCTTAATCGCAAGCTCGAGCGGCAGTACTCGCTCGACCTCCACCAGTTCAAAGAACGCAAGCTCGCCAGCTTCCGCTCCGGCTTCCAACCGCTCGTCACCGGGCAGATCATTCAAATTATCTGCGGCGCCCTGCTCGCCATCTTTGGTGGAAGTTTTTGGGTCGATCACATCCGCACCCTGCACCTCGTGATTGAAGGCATCCTTCTCCACGGCTACGGGATCATGCTCATCATCTTCGCCGCGCGGGATCTTTTCTTGATCAAGCAAGTCGATTACAGCGCGCCCGTGCTCGAGATTCAGAAACAAATCGCCGAACTCCACGCCTGGCATCTGCGCGCGGGAATCTGGTTTGCGGTTGCGGGCTGCTTCATCTGGACGCCGCTCTTGCTCGTCATCTTTTACAAACTAGGAGCCGACGTCTGGATGCATCGCCCGAGCGTGGTCTACTGGCTCATCGCCAGCAGCTTCGTCTGCCTTGCTTTAAGCTACGGCCTCATCGCCTGGTCCCGCCGACCCGGGCAGGAGCGGCTGGCAAATTATCTGAAGACCAGCTCCGCGGG
>JBDUAE010000542.1:0-1681 GCA_040004805.1 Chthoniobacterales bacterium
GTCAACAACACCTGGCGCTCCTGATCGCTGTCCTCGATTTCGCGAATCTCCGACGCCACCAGGAGCCGCGCCCGATGGACCACGCTCTCCCGCGCCAGCACTCCGCGCCGCCCATGCACCAGCGCGCAACGCAGCGTTCCTTGGTCCATTCGCACCGCCACTTGATCCGGAAAACCCGCGAGCACGCATCGCGGAATCGCGTCGGCCGCCGGCTCGCTCGCATCCACCTTCAGACCTTCGTCGCGCGCAATCGCGAGGAACTGCTCCCAAAGTTGCGCCGCCTCTCGCGCTGCCGCGGCATTAACCGACAACTGCGCGCAACGCTGCGGATCGAAATTATTCTTCTCCGCGAACCGAAACGCGCGCACCAGGATGAAAAGGTCGGAATCGTCATCTGCGCCTAACAAGTCATCGCGATCCGCGCGCGCCTGTTTTCCTTCCGCTCGACGGAGCAAGTTCCGACCTTGGGTCAAAGCCGCGATCAAGGCGATCGCACGCACACAGCCGTGTGTCTCCGCCGCAAGCAGCATCCGCGCATAACGCGGGTGCACGGGAAACGCCAGCATCCGTCGCCCGAGCGGCGTGATATCACCGGCCACTGCTCCAAGATCGGTCAGTAATTGTTCGGCGCGCTCCAGGGATCGCGGCTCCGGAGGTTCCAGCCAGCGGAACTGCGCGATATCCTCCACTCCGCTCGCCTTCAAAGTAAGGACCACTTCCGCCAGGTCCAGCCGCTTCACCTCCGGCAACTCCTGCGCCGCGCGCTCCAAATGTTCGCGCTCCGTCCACAGGCGTAAACAATGCCCCGGCGCAGTCCGTCCGGCTCTTCCGGAACGTTGCTCGGCCGAGGCGCGACTGATCTTTTCCACCAGCAAAGTGTTGATCCCGCGTCGCGGATCGAAACGCGCGATCCGCGCTAATCCGCTATCGATCACCAACCGCACGCCTTCGATCGTGAGTGAAGTTTCGGCTACGTTCGTGGCGATGATCGCCTTGCGTTTAGCGTATCGCGCCAGAGCCGCGTCCTGTTCCGCCGGCGCAAGTTCTCCATACAGCGGCAGCGCGACAAATTGATCGCTCACTCGCGACGCACGCACCGCCGAAAGCGTGCGCATGATTTCATATTTGCCCGGCATGAAAATGAGCGCGTCGCCCTCCGTGTTTCGTGCCAGCCGCGCCAGCTCGTCCGCGGCGAGATCCCAGATCGCGTAATCGTCCCCGCGCACCGGCCGCTCTAGATATTCCATCGTCACCGAATGCTGCCGGCCGCTCGAATTTAGCCGACAACAAGGCTCGAGAAATTTCTCCAGCGCCTCGGTGTCGATCGTCGCCGACATCACCACGATTTTCAGATCTGGCCGCGTCGTTTCCTGTAAACGCAGAGCGCGCGCCAGGGTGATATCACCGTAGAGATGGCGCTCGTGAAATTCATCGAAAAGAATCGCAGAAACGCGCCGCAGCTCTGGATCGTGAATAAGTTGTCGCAGCAGAATGCCCTCCGTGACGAAGCGAATCCGCGTGCGCTTCGAGACCACGTTTTCAAAACGAATCTGGTAACCGACCTCCTCGCCTAACCGGCCATTCCGCTCCTTCGCCACGCGGGTGGCGAGTAAACGCGCCGCCAGCCGGCGCGGTTGCAAAATCACCACCTCGCCCTCGCCGAGCAGCCCGTGCTCGAGCA
>JBDUAE010000145.1:0-5569 GCA_040004805.1 Chthoniobacterales bacterium
ATGCACGGCAGCTCCAGCGTGCCGGTGGAAGAAGTGCAACGCATCAACGCCGCCGGAGGCAAACTTGATCCGAGCGCGCGGGGCGTGGCCGAGAATGAATACCTGCCGGCGGCTAAGTTGGGCGTGACCAAGGTCAACATCGACACCGATGGACGCTTGGTTTGGACCCGCGTTCACCGCGAATTTTTCCGCGATAAGCCGGCGGAGTTTGATTTTCGTCCGCCGGGAAAAATCTTTATGCAGGCCTACGCGGATTTCATCGCACACAAAAACGAGAAGCTGGGCTCCGCGGGCCAGCTCGAAAACATTCGCGCTTCTCTCTGAGCGAAACAGGATTTCCGGAAGGAGCGCCCTGGCTGTCCCGGTCCGCCGCATGAATTTCACTCTGCACGAGCTCGCCGGATTTTCGGGGGGCGAACTGGTCGGTGATCCGGCGCAGGTGATTCACGCTGCCGCTGGGCTTGCGGAGGCGGTCATGGGGGAGGTGACCTTTTTTGCCAACCGCAAATATCTGGCGCAGCTACGCCAGACGCGCGCATCCGCGGTTTTCGTTCCGCTTGATTTCCGCGAACCAATCGGGCCAGCGCAAATCCGCGTCGCGGATCCAGAGCAGGCCTTTGCAGAAGTAGCGCTCAAATTCGCGCCTCCTCCCATTCGCTATCAACCCGGGATTCATCCGTCGGCAGTGATCGGGGCGGAGGTGAAACTCGGCGAGCGTGTCTCCATTCAACCCCATGTCGTGATCGAGCGTGGCGTAAAAATTGGAGACGACACCGTCATCGGCGCCAACAGCTACATCGGCCACGAATCTGTGATTGGCGCCGACTGTCTAATTTATCCGCTGGCCACGATTCGCGAGCGCACCATCATCGGAGCCCGCGTCATCATCCATAGCGGCGTCGTCATCGGCGCAGACGGCTTCGGGTTTGTGGTGAAAGACGGGCGCCAATGCAAGATCCCGCAGCTTGGAATCGTGCAGATTGATGACGATGTGGAAATCGGAGCCAACGCCACGATCGATCGGGCGCGGTTTGGTCGCACTTGGATCTGCGAAGGCGCGAAGATCGATAACCTCGTTCAGATCGGGCACAACGTGGTTGTCGGTCGGCACTGTGTCATCGCCTCGCAGGCCGGAGTGGCGGGGAGTTCACGGCTCGGTGAATACGTTATGATCGGAGGGCAGGCGGGCGTGACCGGGCACATCGAATTGGGAGACCGAACTATCGTGGGAGCGAAGACTGGGGTGTCGAAAAATCTTCCGGCAGGGAGCGGGATCTGGTGGGGCATCCCAGCCGCGCCGATTCGGAAAGCGCAGGAGCGGCTGGCGTTGGTAAATCGGCTGGGCCAACTTTTCCAGCGGGTGAAGGATCTGGAAAAAAAGCTGAGCGGATAATTATTTTCCTCGGTCGCCGCAGCCATCTTACCGGGGATTTGTCGGCAAAAATTCGATCGCGCAAAGGTGGCGAGAGAGTTGGCAAGGTTAGTGCTTATACTCAGTCTAGAAATTATAAGCATGAAAATCCTTACGCGCGCTTCCTCCAATTTTCTTTTGATCGATGATGATCCCGCGATCGCGAAGTTCCTCGTTACTTATCTCAAACAAAAGGGACACACCTGCGAAGCCATCACCGAAGGCTTTCAGACGGCGCATTGGCTGGAAAACAATCACTGCGACGTCGTTATCGTCGATCTCAACATGCCGAAAGTAGACGGCATTTCCCTGATCTCGTTCATCCGCGAGATGAGCCAGACTGTGCCCATCATCGTCTTCACCGGCGTCGGCTACGATGAGGCACGGATGCATTCTGCCTTGCGGGCGGGGGCGAACGGTTACGTGAGCAAGAATCTCCCGATCGAACAACTTTACTGCGTCCTTTCGCGCGTCCTCGCGACCTGCCAGCAGCGGGCCCGCCGCGAAGCTCTCGGGGCGCGACCGCAGCCGTTCCTGGCCGGCGCTGCCTAACGAGTTTTTCGGTCGCTGCCGAGAGCTGTCTCGAGCAGGCCGCGCAGGCCTTCTGCGGAAATGCATTCCGCGCCGCAAGCCGTCACCGTTTCCTGCTCCAGGTTGTCGCTCGTGGCCACAAGCAGCCGAAACTGGCCGCCATATTTGCTAGCGAGACGTTCCACGATGGTGTCAGCCGTCTGTCCCGCACGCGAATAAAAAACCTGGATTTCGCCCGGTTCGGAAATCTCTCCGACCGCCGTCCCGGTTCCATCGAAGACCACGATGGTTCGAATGCCGGTCCAATCCTGGTAATCGCGCAACTTTCGCACCAGCGCATCCCGCGCCAGCGAGGTGCGGCGTCCGTGCAATGCTCGCAATTCCGGCCACGCGAAAATTACGCTGTGCCCATCGACGATGAGATATTGCGGCTGCACTCTCCATTATATCGGAGTGTCGACCGCGTTTTCAAACCCCAGCCGACGGGGGCGAGAGGATGCTAGGCCGGGGCCGGGGCGGATTTCGCGGCGGCGGCTGAGGCGGTCTTTTTGGCTTTGGGCTTTGGAGACTCGCGCTTTGCCGAGGTGGCCGCTTTCGCCTTCACCTCCGCCTTTTTGCGCGCGAGGTAGGAAGTGCGGCGGCGGCGTTTAACGATTTTGCGATGTTGCTGGCCCATGGAGCGTTTCCTATAGGTGGTAAGCCGGTTGCGCGCAACGGCAAACCGGCTCGTTCCCACAAAATCCAGCGCGAACGAAGGATGCGGATTGCAATTGTTCATCGTTTCCGGTTATGCCTCTTCGTTCACCGCGATCCCTTCTCCATGGCGAAAATTCTCCTCAGTCTTTCGGTCTTGTTTCTCACGCTCTCGGCGGTCTTCGGCGTCTTGAACACAAACAAGGCGCGCACGCTCCGCGAAGCCGCCACGCGGGTGGACATCGAGCGAGCCGAAGCGGAGCAGGTGCGGTCGGCGAAAGATAAGAGCCTGCAAGCGCGCGAGGCCAAAGTCGCTGGCGAGGCCGCGAAGAATGCGAAAGCGGAAGACAAGCTCGGAACCGCGGAAGCGGAGCTAATCAAGATCCAAACCGATAAAGCGGCCCTGCAGGCAAAATTACAAGCGCACGAAGCTGAGATCGCGGAATTGCGGCGACGCGTGGACGGCACCGGCTCGGGCTTTGGTCCGCCCGAACCTGTTGCTGAAGTGCTGCCGATGCCGGGGGCCGGCGATTTGCAGACGCAATTGGAGGATACGCGGCGCCAGCTCGACTCGGCGGAGCGCGAGAAGCAGTTGCTGGCTAATCGGATCAAGACGACCGAGGGCCGCCCGAACACGGTTCCCGCGCCCGGACGACGCGCCGCGGTGACGCGGCCTTCCCGTCCCGGAGTCCGAGGCAGCGTCCTCGCGGTCAATCAGGCCTACAATTTCGTCGTGCTCAATCTGGGCGGCCGCCAGGGCTTGGAGACGGATACAGAGATGCTCGTCCTCCGGCATGGCGCGCTTATCGGGAAGATCCGCGTTTCCTCAGTTGAACCGGCCACCGCCATTGGCGATATTGTCTCCACTAGCCTGGCGCGTGGCGTTCAGGTGCAACCCGGAGATGTCGTCATTTATGCTGGACCGAATTCGTAATTCACGTTGGTTTCGCGCCGCGAATTATTTCCTGCTTCTCGGCACCGCTTGTGCCTTGTCCTCCTGCGCCACGAAGAAAGATCCGCCGCTCCTTTCTGATCACGCCGGCGGTGCAGAATCCCAGATCCCCTGGAACCAACAGGAGAAATGGGAAAACCAAGGCCAGCTCGGACCGCTCGCGGAGAAACTAAACTCTCGCTAGATCCAGAAGCCGGCCGGAATTACCGCATTCTTCGGCACCACCACGATGCCGTCGCGGATGAAGTAATTGCCGCCGTCGAAATCCTTTGGTTTGCCCTCCGGCGTAATAACGACGCCGTCCGCGATCCGCGCATTTTTGTCGATGATTGCTCGGTCGATCACGCAATTCCGTCCCACGCCGATCGGCGGCACCCCAGCCGGAACCGTTGCTGGATCGGTCTCATAATAATCGGCGCCCATCACGATGCTGTTGCGAATGGTCGCGCCCGTCCGGATCACGCTCCGCACCCCGATCACGGACCGCTCGATATGCGCGTCGGAAATAATACACCCGTCGGCCACGATCGATTGCCGCAAGGCCGCGCCGTTCATTTTGCTCCCGGGCAGGAAGCGCGGATGCGTATAAATCGGCGCGGACGCGTCGAAGAAACTGTATTTCGGGACCAGATCTGTCAGGTCCAGATTCGCCTCATAGAAGGCACGGATCGTTCCGATATCCTCCCAGTAATCGTTAAAGATATATCCGCCGACATGCCGCTCCGTGATCGCATGCGGGATGATGTGCTTCCCGAAATCCACCAGGTCATTCGCGAGGCATTCCACGAGCACGTTGCGATTGAAAACGTAAATGCCCATCGAAGCCTGGAATAACTCCTCGTCTGCCCTCGCGCCGATCGCAGCCAGATGCTCCGGTCCCAGTTTCAACTCATCGAGCACCGGATCATCCTGCTTCGGCTTCTCCACAAATCGCACCACCCGCCGGTTATGATCGCTTTGCATGATCCCGAAGTCCGACGCTTGCGTGCGCCCCACCGGCTTCATCGCCAAAGTGATCTCCGCTCCCGTCCGAATGTGCTGATGCAAGAGCGTGCGGAAATCCATCCGGTAAAGCTGATCCCCGCTCAGGATGATGTAATAATCGAACGGCCGCTCCAGGAAATAGCGCATGTTCTGGCGCACCGCGTCTGCCGTCCCCTGGTACCAACCTGAATTCTCCGGCGTCTGCTGCGCCGCCAGGATGTCGACAAAACTGCGCGAAAAATTATCGAATTTGTAGCTCGCCTGGATATGACGATGCAGCGACATCGTGTTGAACTGCGTCAGCACATAGATGGAGCGCAGCCCCGAGTTTAGACAATTCGAGATCGGGATATCCACCAGCCGATACTTCCCGCCCAGCGGCACCGCCGGCTTCGATCGATCCTTCGTGAGTGGAAAAAGCCGCGTTCCCGCCCCGCCGCCCATGATAATTGCGAGCGTCTGCTGCGTCGTCCCTGGCGGAAGAGCCACTGTCGCCGCTACAGCTCCTGCATTCTGAAAAGCTGATCCGCGCTCCCGATTTTCCACGCCCCGACTCTAACTCGCCCCCGCTGGTCGCGAGCAAGCTTTTTGCAAACGTCGGACTCTGCAGCCCGCGGGCCGGCGTTTCCATGGTTCGCGGCGGGTTTCCAAGCACTCGGGCAACTCGGACGCGCCCGCGTCCAGCTTCGCCCGGTACCGGGGGAAGTTCGCCCCTCACATAAGGGAAGTCGCGGCGCGGCGGGCTGCCGCTCCTTTCCTTGCGGGGGAAGATGCGCGCACCTACACTCTGCCCCTATGTGTGGCATCGTCGGTTACGTGGGGCTCGCGGAGGCGGGACCGATCCTGTTGGATGGGCTGCGCCGGTTGGAGTATCGCGGCTATGATTCGGCGGGCGTGGCGATCGTGAATGGCAACGGCGTTGAGACGCAGAAGTGCGCGGGCCGGATTGCCGAGCTCGGGAAGCTGATGGCCGAGCATCCGCCGACGGGCACCTACGG
>JBDUAE010000543.1:0-1678 GCA_040004805.1 Chthoniobacterales bacterium
GCGCAGCCGCCCCAGATCACGATCGCCTTCGGCGTCTTCTATTTCCTCGTGCAAGCCGGAGCCAAGTTCCGCCTTGCCGGCTCGGGCCGGGAACAAAAACGTCCCACCCCCTTCGATGGCGGCCAGTCTATCGGATGATCAGAGCGACGCCGACACGACGCCCTTCTTAAGGTCATGAGTGGGAAATCAAAATCCGATTCCATCTGTTTCACCTCCAAGGGCCAGGTCGTGATCCCGGCGTGGCTGCGGCGCGAGTTCCACATTGAGAACGGCACCCGCGCCGTTGTCCAATCCACGCCGGAAGGCATCCTGCTCAAGCCGGTGACAAAACACGCGATCGCGCGCTTGCGCGGCATTCTCAAGCGCAAGGTGGGTGACAAACCGTTCGCCGTGGAGTGGGCCGAACATAAAGCGCAAGAGAAAGCGCTCGAAGCAGCGAAAGATGAGCGTAGCCCGCACCATCCTCGATAGTTTTGCGCTGCTCGCTTTCCTCCGGGGCGAGCCCGGCGAAGAAAAGATAGCCGCGTTGCTGGAGCGCGCCGGACTTCGGGACGAGCCCGTGCATATGACCGAGGTGAACTACGCCGAAGTCAAATACATCACTATCCGCAAAGACGGCAAAGATCGCTGGGAAGAAATCGCCGGTGAACTCCCTGCACTTCCGATCCAGTTCCATCCTGCGACCCGAGCCCTCTCCGACCTCGCCGCTGACTTTAAGGCGCGTTATAAAATCAGCCTGGCCGATGCCTTCGCCGCTGCTTTGGCCAAGGAACGCAAAGCCCAACTCGTCACCGGAAATCCCGAGTTTAAGGCGATCGAGAAGGAGATTAAGATCGGGTGGCTGGAGTGAGTCGCTGTAATGACATCGCGGCGAACGAATTTCACTGCTGACGAACCCGGCCACTCCGGCTAAACTCTGAGCATGCCCGATGTCGCCACATCCTACCGCTACATCGTCCGCACGCCCGGCGTGCGTGGCGGAAACGCCCGCGTTGAGGACACTCGCATCGGCGTCCACGACGTGGTTGCGTATCACCTGCTTGGGAACGACATCGACACCATCAGGGAAGCATTTCCCGATCTCTCGCGCGCTCAAATCTACGAATGCCTCGCCTATTACGAGGACCACCGCGCTGAGATCGAGCGCCTTGCGCTCGCTCAGATCGAGCCGCCGGCGCAGTGAAGTTTTTCCTCGACCACGACGTAAACGACGCCGTCGCGGATGCGCTTCGTCGACACGGACACGAAGCGATCGTCCTGCGCGAACTGCTCCCAGCAAACGCGCCCGATGCGCAAGCCTTCGCGACCGCCCAAGCGAAAACCTGCGTGATGATCACCTGCAATCGAAATGACTATCTTGAATTGGCGGCGCGGCAGCCACATCACGGCCTAATCATCCTGATCCGACGCCACAGCGCGCGCACGGAGTGCATGAACGTGCTGCGCTTAGTCGAACGCGCCGGCGAGTCGGGGCTAGCCGGCAACATAAATTTCGCCTAGATCACGCAGTTGTTCGCCTGACCAATGCCCACCGGCACGCCCGTCGCGCCGACCTTTCCCAAGGCCGTCTTCGAGCCGCGCTTCCGCGCCCTCGGCATCAAAGGCCCCGAGCAGACCGGCCCCCGATTACGTCATCCTCGCACCCGTCCTCGGCCTCTCCCTCAACGGCGGCCAGGTC
>JBDUAE010000544.1:0-1673 GCA_040004805.1 Chthoniobacterales bacterium
ACGAGGAGATGTTGGGCGACATTTTTCGGGATGCCGCGCGCGAGCAGATAGAAGAGTTCCTCTTCGTCGAGTTGACCGGAAGTGGCGCCGTGGCTGCACTTGACGTTGTCGGCTAAAATTTCCAAGCCCGGCATCGAGTTCGCCTCCGCATCGTCGCTCAGGAGCAGATTGCGCACAGTTTGATAGGCGTCGGTAAAGTGGGCCGCGGGTTCCACCCGGATGAGGCCTCCAAAAATCGTGCGCGCTTTGTCGGCTAACGAGTTCTTGTAAAGCAAGTCACTCGTGGTGTGTGGGGAAGCATGATCCTGCAAGGTCCGGGCATCAAACTCTTGCGTGCCGTGCGCAATCGCCACCGCGAGCAGGTCGCTCCGTGCGCCTTCTCCATTGAGCCGGCTAAAACTCTCGAAGCGAGTATATGCGCCTCCGAGATTCAGATTGAGACTGAGGGCGGAGGCGTCGCGCTCCGCCGTGGTCGCATTCATCTGCACCGAGAGCACGCGTTCATCCCAATCCTGTACGCAAACATATTTCATCCGGGCGCCGCGTCCGACCACGAGGTCGTTCACGCCGCAAGAGAAACCCGCGCGCCCGCCTTGCGCGGAGCGAAAATGCTCAACCACTGTGACCTTGGAAAGCTCGTCCGCGATCAGAAGCGTGTGCGGAAAGACCGCGGCATTTTCTGCGGTGAGCCAGTGGAAAATCTCGATCGGCTGCTCGATCTCAACGCCTTTCGGGACATAAAGAAACGTGCCGGAGCGCACCAGCGCCTCGTGCAGCGCGGCGAATTTGGCCGAGCCGAGCGGGGTCGGCTGCGCCATAAAATGTCTCCGGAAAAGCTCTTCGTGCTCGATCAGACCCCGTTCGAGCGGTTGGAAGATCACGCCGCGCTCGCGGAGCGCTTCGGGCAGCGGGTCGCGCCGCAAGAGAGTGTTGTCGGCAAAAATTAGCCGACCGGCTACGTCCGTTAAGGCGCTCGAGCGGGTGACCAAGTCATGAGCGAGAGATTCGTTAGGCGGGGACGCGGTCACGAAGGGCGCGAGATCGAGGGAGCCGACACTGGAGAAACGCCACGCCTGATCTTTGCGGCCAGGCATCGGGAGCGAACTAAAACGCGTCCAGGCTTTCTCTTGCCGGTCACGGAACCACGCTGGCAGTTCGCCTCCGAAAGCGTCGGGCAGGCCAGAGAGAATCGCCTGGGCGGAGTACTCCCGTGGCGCTTCAATTTCCCTCACATCATCCAGCACAGCGATTCCATTGCTCATTGTCGATTCCCGAGACGCAAACGGCGGTCTGGGACCGCCGCGTCGGTTTGCATTTTTTGGCTGGCGGAACCTAGCCGACGGAGCTTGCCATCTCAAGTTCGATCGGAACCGGCCGCACGACCCGATCCTACCATGCGGCCAGTTGCAACTCCGGGATCATCGCGAAATGACGGTCGCGAGTCAGGACCTCGGCGCCAGCGCGCACGGCGCAGACGGCGATGATCAGATCGGTTAGGGGCAGAACTTTCCCGGCCCGATCCAAACGCCAGGCCATTTCTTCGGTCTCGCGCCAGGCGCGGTGATCCATTGTGACATGCACCAGGAGATCGAAGAATTCTGTGAGGTAAGCCTTGGCTCTCGGGCGGATGATTCCGCGCAAGACTTCGCAGCGGACCAGGTCGCAGCCGACGA
>JBDUAE010000545.1:0-1671 GCA_040004805.1 Chthoniobacterales bacterium
ACATCGGAGCCCTTCAACAAGCCGCTCGCGTTGGGGAATTGCACGGTCACGGAGTAGTAGGTCTTGAAGCCTTCATTGACGCGGCCGAACTGGACGACCAATGCGCCCAGCACCGCGAGCCCGACGAAGACGAAGAGCCCAACTTTGAATTCGAGACCTATTCCGCGCTGATTCATGGAAGACGCCCCGCCGGCGACAGGGACGGCCTAAAGTTTAACACGGCTTTGTCCCTCGTCAGCGAGATAACCGCACTCAGTTGCCCTCGGAACGTCCGAGCAGAAAATCCTGAATCAGCGGATCGGTCGAGCGTTCCAGCTCCGCGGAGGTGCCGTGAAAATAAATCCGCCCCTCGTGCAGATAGGCAATGTGATCCGCGATATGGAACGCGCTCTTCATATCGTGCGTCACGACAACGCTGGTCACATGATAGCGCTGCTGGAGCCGGCGGATGAGTCGGTTAATACTGTCGGAAACCACCGGGTCCAGTCCGGCCGTCGGTTCGTCGTAAAGGACGCAGGAAGGTTGTCGGATAATTGAGCGAGCGAGGCCGACCCGTTTTTTCATTCCCCCGCTTAAATTAACCGGCATCTTCTCCTGCTGGCCTTCGAGTTCGATCACCTCCAGCATTTCGTTCACTTTGGCGCGGATCACATCCGCATCGCGTTCGCCCGCTTCGCGCAACGGGAAGGCGATATTTTCCTCCACCGTCATCGAGTCGAAGAGCGCTCCTCCTTGAAATAGAATCCCGACCTTTCGCCGAATCGCCGCCAGTTTCCGCTCGCTCAAACCGATGATGTTTTGGCCTTCGATCCAAATCTCGCCCGCGTCCGGCACCATCAAGCCGACGAGATGTTTCAAGAGCACACTCTTGCCGCCGCCGCTTCGTCCAATAATCACCAGCGTCTCGCCTTTGGCGACGTCGAGATCGATCCCGCGCAGAATCTCCTGCGCCCCGAGGCTTTTTTGCAACGAGCGCACCGAGATCATGGGTGCGTCGCCCGGCCCAGGCGCGGGCTCGATTACGGTAGAGGCAGCGGCGTCGATCATGCGTGTTTATTGATAGCCGGCCGGGAAAATGATGTTGAGCAACATCGTGAGGAAGAAATTAAAAATCAGGACCGCGAGCGACGCGTCGACCACTGCTTCCGTCGTGGCTTTGCCGACACCGACCGCGCCCTCACGAGCGGTGAGCCCTTTATGGCAACTGATAAAAACGATGAGCAGGGCAAAGCAGAAAGCTTTCGACAGCCCCATGATGATGTCCCGCATCTGCGTCCAGCGGACCATGTTCGCGACATAGTAGGTGCCGTTCACTTCCAGCAAACCGATCGCGACCAGATAGCCGGCCGCGATTCCCACGCCGATGCATTCCGCGACCAGGAGCGGCATCGAAACCATCATGGCAAGCGCACGCGGCACGACCAAATAATCGATCGGATGCACCGCCAGCGCGCGCAATGCGTCGATCTGTTCGGTTACTTTCATCGTCCCGATTTCGGCGGACATCGATGCGCCGACGCGTCCGGTTACCATCAAGGCAGCGAGGACCGGCCCCAGCTCGCGACAGATCGCAACCGACACCACTGCCCCGACCGCGGAACCCATTCCGAGCTTGTTAAATTGGAAGAATGTCTGCGCGGCAAACACCGCGCCGGTGAAGCCACCGGTGAT
>JBDUAE010000546.1:0-1671 GCA_040004805.1 Chthoniobacterales bacterium
GCGGATCGCGCGCCGGGCGATCCAGCTTGTTCATGAAAGTGAAAATCGGCACGCCACGTCGGCGGCAAACCTCAAACAGTTTACGCGTCTGCGTCTCGATTCCTTTGCCGGCATCGATCACCATGATGGCCGCGTCCACCGCCGTGAGAACGCGATAGGTGTCCTCCGAAAAATCTTTGTGGCCCGGCGTATCGAGCAGGTTGATCACGCAATCGCGGTACTCGAATTGCAACACAGTCGAGCTGACCGAAATGCCGCGCTGCTTCTCCAATTCCATCCAATCCGAAGTAGTCGCGCGCTGCTTTTTCCGCGCCGTCACCGATCCCGCCAGTTGCACCGCACCGCCGTACAACAGCAGCTTTTCCGTCAGCGTCGTCTTTCCCGCATCCGGGTGCGAAATGATCGCGAAAGTGCGACGCCGCTTAATTTGATCGAGGAGCATGGAAAAAGGAGATTTGTCATTCCGTCCCGCCGAAGGCCGGAAGTAAGCGCCGACAAAGTGGCCTAACAAGTAGCAGTAATGCGGCGACGGCGTCGCTGTATGGTAGCGAGGGTTTGCCTGGTTGCTACTGCCAGGGATCAAACAGCGCCACGCCAGCGGCCTCGAAGTCGGCAGTGTTACGCGTGGCGAGGCCAAGGTCGTGCGTGAGGGCGGTGGCAGCGAGAAGGCTGTCCATCACCGGAAGACGACGACCGGCCTTCATCGTCGCGGCCTGCAGGTCCGCCCAGCGTTCCATCACGGCGGTGTCCACTGGCAGGATCCGATTCGCAAATTCCGCTTTAATACCGGTTTCGATCCAACGCAGCAGTGACCGCCGCTTTTTTCCTTCGCTGAGAATCAGCGAACCGCGCCGCAGTTCTCCGACCGTGATGACACTGATGAAAAGCGACTCTTCGACCTGCTCGCCGATCCATCTTAGGACGCGCGAACTGGGCTGCTTCCGCATCGCTTCGCTCACGACATTTGTGTCGAGGAGGAAGTTCATAACGCAATCTTCCGCGGGAGATCTTTGCTCCGGGTGAGGTCGAGTTCATCTGCCGGCACTGGGCAGGAGCGAAGCATTTCCAGCAGGGTGCGCTTCTTCGGTTTGCTTTTTTGCCAGTCAGCCACGCTGACGATGACCACGAACGGCTTGCCGTGCTTGGTCACGATCTGCGGCTGGCCTCCGGCGGCTTTCTCCGCCACGGCAGAAAACCGTTGTTTGGCTTCCTGGAGTTGGAGTGGCTTCACCCGAACAGGGTAGTTTAGTCTGTCCTGTCTGTCCAGAAGAGCGCCCGCGGCGGTTTGCTCGCCTCGGGGCGGAGTAGTTTGGGTTCCGTCGCCTACTTCACCGGCATCGGATACGCCGCGGGGCTAACGTGACCTTCTTTGTCAACCGCGCGCACGCCGATGATGAAATTATCCTTCGAAATTTTCGGGACAGTGAACCGCGTGACGTTGCCGGCGTCTAACGAATGCTCCCAGAGCGGCGCGGTCGTTTCACGCCAGACGATTTCGTAGCCGGCGAGGTCGGGTTCGCTATTCGCCTTCCAGCGCAGGGTAGTGTCGTTGGTTAGCTCTTTCGTTTCCACTTCCACCTCGGAGGGCGCGGCCGGCGCCAGGGCGAGCGTGCCAAGGGCCGAGGCGTTGACTCGTGCCACTTGCGCGATGTAATCGAAGTCGCAGAACTC
>JBDUAE010000547.1:0-1669 GCA_040004805.1 Chthoniobacterales bacterium
CCAGAAATCAGAGCAACCCACTAACCAATCCCCACCAATGAATTAATCCAAAAAACAACCGCAGCCACGCTTGACTACCTACATAGGGGTTAGATGTTTCACAGATCAATCGCGAGGACGCTGTTGACTGGCCAGTGACCATGCGGTGGACGAGGAAGTGGTGCGGGCAATCGAAAGCTTCTGGCAAAGCAAAGCGCGTAAGGACCGTCCGTCGAATGCAGAATGCGCTCGATCTGGCCGTCTGCGCTGACAACGAAAACAAGTGCGACGTGAATCTCTTTCTTCCGCGTTGGATTTTTCGGTTGGCACGCATGCAGCGCCCGGCCTACGGCTGGAGCAACCGCGTCCAGAAACTTAACCATGTAAGCATAGCCTTCATCGGTGCCTTGGAGTCGTTCCGCTTCTTTCTCGGCGGCTGCGTAACTGGTGAGCTCCGACGCACGAACCGGCGAGAAAACAATGCTCCCAACGAGGACCATAAGAACCGCTAGCGCGCGTGGTTTCAGCATCTAACGAGAACAAGATGAGCGACGGCGGACGAGAGCGCGCGGCGCTAGGAGTGGGAGTCTGGAAGTCATCTTAAAGGTGGCGCGCACAGCGGTCCGTCGTTCGCTCCATCGCGAGGCTGTGTAATAAGTCGCCGCGACACCTAAAACAGCCCTAAAAAGACCATCGAAACACTCTCCGGAAAAATAAAAACGCTTTATAGGTCATCCTCGTGCGTCCGATTTTTGGGTGTCAGACTTTTCACACAGCCTCTCGCATGGTTAGGCGGTTGACGTGGCTTCATCTTCGACATCGAGAAAAGGAACCGACGAATGTAGCCTGTCTTTGAGGCAACGCACGTGTGCTCTGAGACCCTGAGCGCCGCCGTCTGAGTAAGTGATCGCGACCTCAGCGCTGGTGCGCTCCGAGATCCTCTGGCCACAGAAGCAGCACTGCCAGCTCGAAACGTCCGCAGACTCGGAATGGTCTGTTGGATGCGACGGATGCGTTTCCATGGGAAGCGGTTTACCGCCTAACGAGGATTCGGCTGCAAAGTGCAATCTATTTCTTGCGACATTGCGGAAGAGTGATTAAAAAGCTGACCTGTGGCAAGCCCTAATTTTGACCCTGCGGCGCCGCCTTCCGGCCCGAAGTTGCTCGATCAGGTGCGCGCGACCCTGCGCGTCGCCCACTATGCGAAGCGGACGGAGGAGTCCTACGTCGATTGGATCAAGCGCTTTACCCCGTGAGATAGGTGTTACGGTGACTAAGCACTACGTGTATGTCTTGCGTTCGTTAGTGGGCGGGCAGTTTTATGTCGGCCTGACCCGCAATCTTCCTGAACGATTACTACAACATAACAACGGTGTGGTTAACTCGACAAAGCGACGAAGGCCGCTTGAGCTAATTTACTGGGAAGGTTGCTTAGATCGGAGCGATGCTGCACAGCGTGAGAAATATCTTAAGAGCGCATGGGGCAAGCGTTATCTGAAGACGCGACTCAAACGACATCTCACGGGGTGAATCCTTTTCCATGGAAAGCGGCATCCGCGGGAGATGGGGCCGGAGGAGGTGCGCGCTTTTCTGACCCATCTGGCCGCGGCGAAGAACGTGGCGGCTTCGACCCAAAACCAGGCCCTGAGCGCGCTCCTCTTCCTCTATCGAGTGGTGCTGGAGGTGAAGC
>JBDUAE010000146.1:0-5516 GCA_040004805.1 Chthoniobacterales bacterium
AATCACTGAGAAGAGATTGAGTGCGCGAAGCCTCGGGACTCTTCGACAACACCTGCGCGGTGCTGCGCTCGATTTCGTTCATAATCGAGGAAGCGTTGCTTTGGTCGACTCGCGGATTATCCGGCAGCACGTCACTGGTATCGTCCGGCATCGCGGTCGAGGCGTGAACTTCCTGAAGCAACTGATCGAAGGATTTTTTTTCGTCCGGAAGCTGGACGTCAGATTTATCCGGCACCGGTTTGGCGGCTTGCGCGGATTGATCCTGACTCGCCCTATCGAGCGGCTGCAGGTCCACATTCTTCACCTTGAAGGTGGCAGTTTGCTCAGGCGCTTTTGGCGTCGCGGAGAGCGGCGTAAAAGTGGTGCGATAGAAGTAGAAACAAAGCGCCGAATGCAGCAGGAGCGAAATGATCAAACCGACGATGATCCAATTATGCTGTTTACTGCCGGACCAGATGGCGTCGTCATCGAAATCGCTTGCGGGAATTTGCCTCATGGTGCGTGGGAAACACACCGGCACGCTGCCGGCGCTGTCAAACGTCTGGCAAATTAGACGGCCGCGCCGTGCGTTCGTTCACTCGCGATGGAAAACTTGGGTTGGGTGGGACTCGAACCCACAACCAACGCCTTAAAAGGGCGCTGCTCTACCATTGAGCTACCAACCCGCGAAGGGATCCCGTTTCTAGTCCATTTCCCAAGTTGACGCAAGCCACGCGTGCCGCCAAGCGCGCTCACGAATCTCCTAAAAACGAGACAAGATCACGCAGCGAATTGCTCGGGCGCTCCAGTGCAAAGACGCGCATCCCGACTGCCGCAGCACCGCCCCAATCGCGCACCGGATCGTCGCCTACATGCAATCCGTCCGCGGCGGTGCACCCATTTAATTCCAGCGCGCGTTGAAAAATATACGGGTCCGGCTTATCGGACCCCACTTCACTAGAAATCACGACGGACGAAAACGATGGAGCAATTCCGAGCCGCTCAAGAATAAGGCGCAGGCGGCCGTCGAAATTCGAAATCACGGCGAGAGGATAATGGCTCCGCAATTGCTCGAGGACGGCGCTGACTTCTGGATACAATTCCCAAACGCCTGCCTCGGTGAAGTGTTGATAAACGGCTTCGAAATAACGCGCGCGCTCGGCGGAAGAAAGAGACGACGCGCATCGCTCAAGCACGCGATCGACTATGTCCTGCCACCATCCTTTGTCGTCGTCCGGACGCGGCACGCGAGTCGCCGGCCGCGTGGGCATTTCTTTCCAAACGCTGGCGAAAGCCGAGTCCAGTGCGGTGAGATCGAGATGAAGCCCGAGCTGGCGGCCGACGAGCGCGTAGTGATAACCGACACCTTTCGGAAGATGAAAAAGGGTTCCGACCGCATCGAAGAAAATGATTCGCGGTCGTGAACGCTTTTTCATTTTTCGTGCGAGAGGAAAACCCGTTCCACGACGGGTTCAGTCGCGGAGTTGGACAAGCCGAAGCAGGACAGGTAATTACTGGCGCCCATGTTACCCGTCGAGCATAACGACCCAACCAACGAGCGCATTCTCGCCGTCTCGGAGGATAAAATCGAAGGCTTTGTGCGCGAGCCTTTCGCAGAGATCGCGCGGCGCTCGGGTTTGGCAGAAGAGACGGTTCGGGCCCGGATCGCGGCGATGTTGCGCGCGGGCACGATCCGCCGCGTCCGGCAGACCTTGCTCGCGACCAACCTGGCCGATGGCGCTTTGGTGGCGTGGAAAGTTCCGCCGGAAAAAATCGAAGCCGCTTTCGATTACATGTCGCAGGAAGATCCGTTTTCGGGTCACGTCGTCTTGCGTTCCACCGATTCGGTCACGCCCGGCTCGGAATACAAATTATGGACGACGATGAAAGTGCCGCATGGATTTTCGTTACAGCAACACGGGGAGTTGTTGGCTGACAAAGTGGGCGCGGAACATTTTCGACTCATGCCTGCGAAAGGTATTTTCACCTTGGGCGTGGGCCACGTTCGACGGAAAAATATGCCGGTAGGAAGTCGCGCCGAGGAGCCCGCCACGATGGCACCAGTCCACGTTGCGGAGGTTAGTGATCGCGAATGGGACGTGTTGCTGGCGTTGAAGCGCGAGTTCACTCCCGAGGAAATTCAGCCGTCACCGTGGGCGAGCCGAGCGCTGGAAGCGAACGTCTCGTTAGAGGAATTCTGCGCGATCGCGGAGTCGCTTAATGGAAGGAAAATTATCGGCCGCTTTTCCACTTTCCTGGAACATGTGAAACCTTCCGCGGGCGGCGTGCGCGTGACCCGTTTCAACGCGCTTTTTCACTGGGCCGTTCCGCTTGGTCGCGAAATGGAGGCCGGCGGAGAAGTGGGGCGTCATCACATCCTCACCCATTGTTATTGGCGTGAAGCCGGCCCGGAATTTAAGAACGTCAATATCATGGCCGTAGCGCACGGGACCGATAAGGCCCTGCTTCTCCAGCATAAGCAGGCGATCGACGAGCATCTCGCCGCCTCCAGCATTCCGGTCACCTACACCAATGTCTTTTGGGGCGGGCGCAGCGAAATCAAGCCGTCCGAGATTTCGCCAAAAATTTATCGGGAATGGCTCCGTCAGGTGTCGGCTAATTTAGCCTAACGATGCGGGCGCTGGTCGAGAAAATGCGGGCCGGCTCGGATTTAAATTCGTCCGAGATTGGCTACGCCGTCTCCATCTTGTTGTCGGAAAAAAAGGACCCCGCGGAGAAGGCGGCTTTCCTGGCCGCACTCGATGAGAAAGGCGAAAGCCCGGAGGAGATCGCCGGTTTTGTCCAGCATCTGATCGATCGTGCGATCTCGCCTGAGCTCGATCCGGCGAGTCTGCCCGGCCCGATGATCGACGTCTGCGGAACGGGCGGCGCGGGGTTGGAGATATTCAACGTCTCGACCACGATCATGTTTATCCTCGCCGCGGGCGGCGCAGTCGTGGTGAAACACGGCAATCACAGCGTCACCTCCTGTTGCGGGAGCGCGGATGTCTTGCAAGCGCTGGGAATTCGTCTGGATTGGCCGCCGGCCGAATTGCGAGAATGCGTGAAGCGCCTCGGCCTCGGTTTCATTTTCGCGCGCACCTATCATCCGGCATTCCAAGCCCTCGCAGAAATGCGGAAGCAGCTGGCGCTGACGAAGCGGCGGACCATTTTCAATCTCCTCGGGCCGCTCCTCAACCCGGCGCGCCCCGGTCGGCAACTCATCGGCGTCTACACTCCGCGGATGACGCGCGTTTTCGCCGAAGTTCTCAGGCAACTAGGACGCGAACGCGCCTGGGTTGTGCATGGTTTGATCGGCGAAGACGCAGGCATGGACGACATCTCGACCGGTGGAGTAACGACACGTGCGGAGCTGGCCGACGGTCGCGTTTCCTCCGCTGTCATCGACACGCGATGGCTCGGGATTCCAGAAGCAGGTTTAGATGATTTGCGCGGCGGGGACGCCGCGATGAACGCGCAAATTCTCACCGGAATTCTCAGCGGCGAAACGCAGGGGGCGAAACGCGATCTCGCGCTGGTAAATGCGGCCGGCGGCTTTGTCGCGGCCGGAATTGCTCGCGATATGAGCGAAGGCATCTGGCTGGCGAAACAGCAAATCGAGAGCGGACGCGCGCTGGAGAAATTGCGCGCGCTGCAAGAGATGTCCGCACTTTAGTCGCGACGACGCTGCAGAAATCTTGACGCCGCAGCAACCGCAGCGACAACCGACACAACCGCGCGGGGTATCTACCCCGATGTAGTATTGAAATGCGTCTGACTTCCCCTCCGCCTGCGCGCGTGGAGCCTTCGAAGTCTGGCCGCTTATCTGCTACCTCCGCGGATCTCCCTGATCAGCGGCGTCCATCAGTCCAACCTTTCAACCAAACACCCCGCTCATGAAAAAACGTTCATCTCGTTCCATCACGTTCCGACGCATCGTCGTCGGCACGTCTCTCGGTCTCGGAGCTCTTGCCCTCGCCACCTATGCCTTCGGCCTTTTTGGCAGCCGTTCGCTGGTAGCGCAGGAACCAACTCCAGAACTGCTATCGAAAGGCGCCACCTTCGGAGTTTCCTACAAAAACGACATCTCACCCATCATGCGCAATCTTCCGCCGGAGCACGTGGTGGGCGATAGCAAGGAAGGGCGCGAAGCCGCGGAAAATCCCAAGATCCCATTCCGGCACCAGGACGCCCCCGACCCCGTGGTCCAGAACCATATCGGCGGCACCTCTGGGTTAAACGCCTTCGCGCCGAACGCCCCGAATGTTCCCGCCACCATCTTGAATTTCGACGGCATCCCCTTCCCGGGTGTCGGCTGCAGTTGCGCACCGCCCGATACCAACGGCGCCGTCGGTCGCACGCAATACGTGCAGATCGTGAACGAAGGCTATCAGGTCTTCGATAAAGCGACCGGCGCCACAGTGATGCCTGCCACCGCGATCTCCGCGATTTGGTCCGGCTTCGGCGGCGCTTGCCAATCGTTCGGCTCCGGCGATCCCGTCGTTCTCTATGATAAAATCGCTGACCGATGGCTCATCAGCCAATTCGCCAGCGCGACCTCGGGTGGCACCATCACGGATGAGTGCATCGCGATTTCCACCACGTCAGACGCGACTGGCAGCTACGCCCGTTACGGCTTCCATCTCGGCTCGAACTTCTACGACTACCCGCACCTCAGCGTTTGGCCCGACGGCTACTACATGAGCATGAACGTCTTCAATTCCGCAGGCACATCGTACCTCGGCCCGCAGGCGTTTGCATTCGATCGCTCGAAGATGTTGCTCAATCAACCGGCCACCTTCGTAAGTCCCGTCGGCCCGCTCGGCGGTTCGGTTGATCCCTTCCTGCCGGCTGACTTGGATGGCCCTACGCTGCCACCTACCGGCGCGCCCGAAACCTTCGTTGGTTTTCCCGGGCAAGCGAGCAATCCGAACTACACCACCTATCACTTCCACGCGGACTTCACCACGCCGTCGAATTCCACCTTCACCACTTTCGCCACCCCGCCGGCTGCCGCTTATACGGCGCTTTGCCCGACGACGCGTTCGTGCGTGCCGGAATCCGGCGTCACCTCCGGCAATCGCCTCGATGGCATTGGCGATCGCCTCCTGTTCCGCGTCGCGTATCGGAATTTCGGCAACCACGAATCGGTTGTCGGCAATTACACCGTGAGCTCAGGCGGCGTCGCGGGCGTGCGCTGGTTTGAGCTGCGGAATGTGAGCAGCGGACCGGTCACCGTTTATCAAGAAAGTACCTACCAACCCGATACCACCTGGCGCTGGATGGGCAGCGCGGCCATGGACGGCCAGGGAAACCTGGCCATCGGGTTCAGCGCTTCGAGTGCCAGCATCTTCCCGCAAATTCGCTACGCCGCGCGCCTGGCGACCGATCCGCTGAATACGCTCGCGCAAGGCGAAGCGCATCTCTACGACGGCACCGGCAGCCAAACCGGCACCGGCAATCGCTGGGGCGATTATTCTTCGCTGACTGTCGACCCGGTGGACGACAGCACCTTCTGGTTCACGAGCGAATACTAC
>JBDUAE010000147.1:0-5513 GCA_040004805.1 Chthoniobacterales bacterium
AGAGAATTGCAGTGGCTGGCGGCGGCGCGGCGGGTTTTTTTGCCGCCATCGCCTGTGCCCAGGCGCGACCGCAGAACGAGGTGCGGATCTACGAAAGCAGTTCGCATTTCCTCACGAAAGTGCGCATTTCCGGCGGTGGGCGCTGCAACGTCACTCACACCGCATTGGAACCGCGCACTTTCGCGGCCCGCTATCCGCGGGGCGAACGCGCGCTCCTCGGGGCGCTCCATCGTTTTTCGCCGGAGGACACGGTGGAGTGGTTTGATCGGCACGGCGTGCAACTGAAAACGGAAGGCGATGGTCGCATTTTTCCCGTGACCGATTCTTCCGGCACGGTGATCGACTGTCTGATGTTCGAAGCGCGCACCGCCGGCGTGCAATTGAGCGCGCGCACCGCCGTGGAGACGGTCACGCGGTCCGGGAATAGCTTCGCTTTACGCCTAACGAATGGTGAGGAGACGTCGTGCGATCGGCTGCTGCTCGCAACCGGCGGCCCACGCAGCGCGAGCGGAGCGGAGATCGCGCATTCGCTTGGTCATACGATCGAGCCACCGGTGCCGTCGCTATTCTCTTTGCACTGCGCGAGCCCGTGGCTCCGCTCGCTTCCCGGTCTTTCCGTCGCGGACGCGGAAGTATCGGTACCCGACACGAAATTGCGGGAACGCGGTGCGATCTTAATCACGCACAGCGGGGTAAGCGGCCCGGTGATTCTGCGTCTCTCGGCCTGGGGAGCGCGCGTTCTCGCGGAACGCGATTATCAGTTCGCCTTGCGCATCAATTGGCTGCCGGATCTGCGCGAAGATGCGCTCCGCGCCGAACTGCAAACACGTCGAACGACCATGCCGAACCGGCGTGTTGCGGGCTCGCCTCTCCCTCCCCTGCCCACGCGACTTTGGGAGCGATTGTCGATGGAAGCCGGCATTCCTGACGACACGATTTGGACAACGCTGACGCGGGAACATATAACCGCTCTGGTGCAGCGGATCGCACAGAGCGAGTTGGCGGTTAACGGAAAATCGCTGAACAAAGACGAATTCGTGACCTGCGGCGGCGTGCGCCTGCGCGAAGTTAATTTTCAAACGATGGAGAGCCGGCTCGTGCCGCGTCTTTACTTCGCGGGAGAGTTGCTCGATATCGACGGCATCACCGGAGGGTTCAATTTCCAATCGGCCTGGGCGACGGGATGGATCGCCGGTCACGCCATGGCGGATGCGAAACCGCCTACCATTCCATGAAGCGAAGACAATCCGACGATCTGGAAAAAGCTCTGGCTGGGGTCCGGCAGATTTACGCGGATCTGGCGCGCCGCCCGATCGAACGCGGCTGCGTCCGTTTGCAGGAATGTTGCCATTTCAAGCTGACCGGTCGCACGCCTTACCTCACGAAAGGCGAAGCGGCTCTCGCCGCGAAAGCGTTGCGGTCGACAGGGCGGAAGGGATTACCGAAACACGCGTCGGGCGCTTGTCCGCTCTTGGAAACGGAGACGGGTAATTGCTTGATCTATCACGATCGCCCGTTTGGCTGCCGGACCCATTTCTGCGCGGCGGCGGGCGGTCCCTACAAGCGTGGCGAAGTAGCGGATTTGATTCACCGTCTCGAAATTATCGATTCCGAATTGGGCGGCGACGGCGCCAGTGCGTTGCCGCACGCGGTCGCGGAAGCGTTGCAGGAGATAAGCTGATGTCGGCTAAATTTTTCGTCTGCTGGATGGGGCTTGCGTTCGCCTCAACGACGGTGGCCGCGCTGAGCCCGGCCGCGCTCCGGGCGGCGGCGCAATATTCCAGTAGCCGCGGCGGGACCTCACTTCTCGTTCTCGAAGACGGCAAACCCGTGGAGCAAAGCGGCGCGGATGAGGCTCGGAAGATTTACAGCGGGACGAAAGCCTTTTGGTGTTTGGCCGCGCTCGCGGCGGAAGAAGACGGATTGCTGAGCCTGAACGAGAAGGTCGCGGATACAATCCCGGCGTGGCGCGGCGATGCGCGGAAAGCGCGAATCACGATCCGGCAATTACTCGATTTTTCCTGCGGCCTCGATCCCGACTTTGGATTACACGCGGATGATCCAGGAAATCGGGATGCGATCGCGATTGGTCTGCCGCTCGTGGCGACGCCGGGAACGGCCTTCATTTACGGTCCGAGCGCGCTGCAAGTTTTTCACGCGATTTTGAAAGCGAAACTGCATGGTGAATCTCCGCAGAGCTATCTGGAGCGGCGCGTCCTGAGCCGGCTCGGTCTTGGAAAACAACGCTACCTGCTCGATCGCGCGGGTAACCCGCTCCTCGCCGCCGGTTGGCTTCTCTCGGCCCGGCAGTGGGCAAAGATCGGGCAGCTCGTTTTGAACCAGGGCGCGCCCGTGCTGACCGCGCCCGCGCTCGCGCAATCCTGGCGCGGTTCCGCCGCGAATCGCGCTTACTCGTTAGGCTGGTGGAACAATCGGGCCGCGCCCGGCGGGCGCGAATTCGATTTCGAGCGGATGCTGACGCCGAAGTGGTCCCGGCAGGATTGGCACCGCGCCGCGATTTGCCGAGAGGCTCCCGCCGATCTCGTGATGTGCGTGGGCTCGCGTTACCAGCGGCTGTATGTTCTGCCGTCACTGCACGTGGTCGCAGTGCGCCACGGCAACGGTGCGGCCTTTTCCGACGCGCAATTTCTCCGGCTACTGCTCGGGCGGAACCGGTAGCGCCTTCCGCACCGGAAGAGTTTCTATTGCAGGCATCGCCTCCGACGGGGTCGCAAGCATGATCATGCCCTCTTCCTTTTGCCAATGGTAGCCGAAGGCAAAACCGAGCGGGGAGGACGGGTTGCGGTTGAAGACGGCAGCCAAGTCCGGTTGGTGGAACTTCGCGAACGTCGTGCGGTGCGGGACGTAGCGGCCGTAGCAACGGACGTCCCAACCTTTCGGAAAAGCGCGGAGCGGAATTCCAGAATCGTCCTGCACGATGACGCTACTGTGCGCGAGCAGAAAATTGCGAACGCCGATGAAGTTCTGGCCATGCAGGAGGAAAGAGGCGGCCTTGAGCAAACTCAGGCCGGGGCCGCGCTCCGCGCACCATTGCAGGAAGGCACTCTGCCCGCCGCCAGCGAGATTCGTTTTGAAATAATAGAGCGTCTGCGGCGCATTGCCGGACGCGTCTTGAAACGTAATCCGCACGCCCTCCGCGGGAGTTTTCACGGGCGCGACGTCGATAATTTGATACCCGAGGCGCGCCAGGAAAACGTAAAGCAGCGGAAGGGTGCCGTTCAACTGGCCGTGACCGAGCTCCGTCCGCATGTCTTTCGTGATGAAGTATTGAAAACGCAGGATGGAACTGAGAGACGTCCGCAGCGCAGTGAGCTCCGAGGCGAGTTGTGCCGGAGGCATCTGCGTCAAATCAGGCACTTGGCCGATCGGTTCCAACCCGGCCAAAATGTAGGTGCTGGCGTTAGGGAAAAAGATATTGGCGTAGAGAAAATCCGGCCCGCCAAACATGTAAAACATCGTGCCTGTGCTCTGAAAATAGCCGCCAGCGTTTGTCTCCATCCAGCCGCGGATGGGCACGATTTGCTGCGCTTCTTTGATCCTCCACGCCTCATCCATGAGCCGCGCTTGTTCTCTCCAGGCGGTCGTCGCCATGAGCGGTGCGAGGGCTCCCTCCACCGGCAGACCGGCCAGAAAACGCGCGGTCTCATTCGCGGTCGCGCCGCCCTGCGCAAAGGCACTCGCCGTCGCAAGGCAAAGAGAAAGGAGGAGAAGGGTTGTTCGCTTCATCGCGTGGAGGGAATCTCGGCGGGAGCTACTTTCGGCGAAAGAAAATAAATCACCAAACCGAAGAGCGTGGTGGCAAGACCGAGCAGCGAGGGTGCGCGGGTCGCCGGGTTAACCAGCAGACTCCAGAGCATCCACGCGCTCACCAGGAGAAAAATAAGCGGCGTGACCGGATATCCCGGAACTCGATACGGCCGAGGGAGATTCGGCTGGCGCCAGCGCAAAACAAAAACGCCGAGCACCGTCAGCGACGAGCAGAGAGTGAGGCTGAATTGGACATAGCTAACGACGGCTTGGAACGTCGCGGTCAAGAGCATGACGTTCACAATCACGAACTGCGTGAGAATGGCATTCACCGGAATTCCGCGCCGTGTCCGACGCGCGAGCAGACTCAACATTCCAATATCCTCGCCCATCGCCACCGTCACGCGCGGCCCGATCCACATCATTGCGCTCACGGTTGAGACCAAGCCTAGACAGATAAACAAAGCGGTAACCTTACCGCCGACCGCACCAAAGATGTGAGTCCCGGCAATGAGCGCGACCTCCTGCTTCCCCGCCATCTCGGGCATGGGTGTGCTGCGCAGAAAAACTGTGTTCAGGCCGACATACAGGATGGTCACTAGCAGCGTGCCCAGACCGACGGAGAGCGGAATATTCCGCGCCGGATTCCGAATCTCACTCGTGATATAGGTGGACGCGTTCCACCCCGAATAGGCGTACATGACCCAAAACAAACTGACCGCGAAGGGCGCGCTCGTGAGTAACGCGCCGTCTCCCTTTGCCGGCAAAAAATTAACCGACTGCGTCCCAGCGATGGAAAAACCGGCCGCGATGATGACAACAATCAGCGCGACCTTGAGCAAAGTCGCCGCCACCTGAAACGCGCTCCCGAACCGGAAATCGAAGAGCAGGACGAGAGTAGTCACCCAGACCACGGCGAGCCCAAGCAAAAGTGGACTCGAGCCGGGAATCAACGCGGCAAGATACGTCCCAAACGGCATGGCAGCGATCGCTACCGGCGCGGAAAACCCCACCGTACCCGAAACCCAGCCGGCCAGAAATCCGACCGACGGATGATAAATCTCGCGCAGGAAATGATATTCACCGCCGGAACGCGGAAGGGCGGCGCCGAGTTCCGCATACGAGAGCGCGCCGCACATCGCGCAGATCCCGCCGAGCAGCCACAGGGCGGTAAGGACGAATCCGCTCGCGAGGTCGCCGACTTGAAAGCCGAGGCTGGTAAAAATGCCGGTACCCACCATGTTCGCAACCACGATGCTGGTGGCGGTCAGGAGCGAAATGCGCGGGACGTTCGCCCCGATGGAAGGATCGCTCACGCGGACAGGCTTCCTCGCGTAATCGAGGTCGTCAATCGCCCGGATACCGCGCTAATTTCGCCACCCGTGCCGAGCTTGTCATCCTGAGCCGCGCAAGACGGTGATGGATCTCGCATCGAAGGCGTGGACGATCTTCTCGCTGTTGTCGCAACAACACGCACGACATGAACGGTTGGTCTCTCGCGACGAAAACGCCAAAAGAATCGGAGAGATCCTTCGCCGTCTGCGCGGCTCAGGATGACGGCTGCGGGCGCCGAACGATCAATCTACGTCGAAACTAATCCACAGCCGATTCTACGCGGCTTTTTTGTGGGTCCGCGCGCTGCGCGGTTTGCGGCTGGGACGGGCGGTCGACTTTTTCTTCCCACCTTGCGACTGCGCCAGGCTTTGCTGCAGCACCGCCACCAAATCGATCACCTTGCTCGACGA
>JBDUAE010000548.1:0-1661 GCA_040004805.1 Chthoniobacterales bacterium
TCAGGACCGACCCCTTTTCCCCTCCGAAGCTGCCCCCTCCGCCCGGCGGCAGACTACTTTACGATCAGCGTGCCGCGCATGCCCGACTGATAATGAGCCGGGAAGCTGCAGAGGAATGGATACGATCCCGGCGCGGATGGCGCAGTGAAGGTGGTCTTCGCGCTTTCTTTCGGACCGAGAAGATGGATCGACGCCAGCACCTCGCCCGCGAGCGACGGTGGCTGGTAGTCCTGCGCGCGTGCTTCCATCGAGGCTTTCGCGTAGGCAGCGGCATCGGATCCCGCTTTCAAAAGGATCCAGTTATGGCCCATCGTTTCCTTGGGCAGGCTCCCCGCGTTCTTGAGTTCCACGGTGACCTTTTCGCCCGGCTTTGCCTCGATCTTCGTGACGCTGAATTTCATCGTGTCGAACGCGTTGATCGTCACCGTCTGGGCACCGGCGGCCCAAAGAGGTCGCGCAGCGATCGGAAGCAGGATGAGGGATAGAATGAGGATTGTTTTTGTTTTCATAGTTGTGAACTTTCGCTTGTCGGTAGACGTCAGAAGGCTAGCCAGGCTTGGAGGTAGAGCGTGTCGTTATCGCTGGCATTGCGGCCAGCGCCGTCAATGTTGTGCCGCGCGCCGTTGAAGCGGTTATAGATAATGTATTGCGCCGAGAGCTTCAGGTTGCTTTTCGGCCAGAAAGAGGGACCGCCATTTTTGTTAAACGGCAGATAATTGACTTGGAGGACCACGCCGTCGCTGAGCGGATTGCCGCGAACGTTATCCGGGTAAAGCGCGGAATCGTCCTTGCCATCGGCGAAGAAATAGCCCGCCGCGACGCCATACGTCTTGTCGTACAGATAGTCGAAGTTTGCCTTCGCGGTCCAAAGATTACCCGTGGAGTTGGCCGTGTTGCCCAGCCGCCGGCTCGCATCCCAGGAATTGTGTTCGTAGATGCTCGATGCCGTCGCGATCAGATCGTGCCGCCCTTCGGCGAGCTGGTACTGGGCGTCCACCCCCCAGTCGAGCGTGGAATCATGGCCCGCGCTCTTGTTTCGGCCCGGATACGAATCGGCAGCGATGCCGAAGGTGCCGATCTCGAAAGATTGATTCCCCAACGCCTTCGTGTAGGCCAGCCGCCAATACGGCGCGAGCCCGCTCACCTGCGTCTCGCCTTCTGGCGCGACGCCCACGGCGCGCTGGAACGGCACACTGAGCGTGTGGTAGCCCGCGAGTTCGACGTAAACGGAATTAGACAACATCACGTACGCGCCCGCGCCGACCACTTGTTGCGAAAGGCCCCCGTCGATCAGGGTCGCCGCGCCCGGCGTGGGTCCGAGCGGCGAACTGCTGAATGGAAATCCCCAGGCAGGCGTGCTGTTCCACAAATCCTGCAGCCCGGGATTGTTGTTCAGGAAGAAGCCGTAGGTGAGCGGATGGTCGCCGATCGTCGTGCTATCCGCGTAGCGCAGCTCCATGTTATCCCACGACAGCACGCGGCCGACTCCATCGAACGTCACCTGCCCGAACACGCCAAACTTGTTCAGAACATTCGCCGCCGAGGCGCCGAAAATCGATTCCGCATACGGCCCGAACAGCCGGCCCGCGTAGAAAAGGCTCGTTTGCGACACGGCGAAGTTTGAGTTCTCGCCGAAGTGCGGCGCCGCGCCGCCCGGCTGA
>JBDUAE010000148.1:0-5506 GCA_040004805.1 Chthoniobacterales bacterium
CCCAGACGATCGCGAGATTAAAAAAGAAGATGATGTGCGGCACTTCGCGATTGGCGAAGGCGATGGTGATGATGGCCGTGCTCGAGGTGATGGCCCAGTTGGTCGTGATGTCGAGGCGCTGCCGCCAGATCATGATTCGGCCCAATTCGCCGCGGTAGAAATGCGACATCGCATTGACGTAGCCGGGGTCGTAAATGCTGTGCTGGAGTGAGACCGTGTGTTCGGTCGAGCTTTCCGGCGGAGTGTTTTCAGTTGCCACAGTGGAGTCGATAACTGGATAACTGGCTTTACCGGGATAATCCACTGATTCCTCGGAGACGCTATGGCTGTCGTGCTCGCTGACCTTCTTCACGAAGAAAATATCGCCCTCGAACTCGCGGCCGCGACGCGCGCGGAAGCGCTACGCGAGATCGTGAGCCGGATGACGGCCGGAGGCGCGTTGCGTGATGCCGGCAAATTTCTGGCCGAGGTGCTGGCGCGCGAGGAAGTGCACACCACTTTCATGGGGAACGGTGTCGCCTTTCCACATGCGCGCACGGATTTGACGGAGGAGATCGTGCTGGGAATTGGACGCAGCCGGGCGGGGATTCCCTTCGGCGAGAACGGGGAGCTGGCGCATCTCATTTTCGTTATCGGCGTGCCGAAACGGATGGTGACGGATTATCTTGTTTGCGTCGGCGCGCTGGCGCGGCTGACGAAAGACGAGAAGTCGCGCTCTGCCCTATTGAGCGTGGGGAGCGCGGGAGAGCTGGTGGAAATTTTGCGCGCGGGTTCGCTGCTGCTGCCGTGAACCGGGGCAGTCTTTCGGTTGGCTAGCGCGCCGCCGGTTCGACGGAAGTGTTGCCGCTCGCGCCGCGCCTGGAAGGGCGCCGAGAAAGCTCCGGTGTCGGATAATACCAGCGGTGCAAGCGCGCAGGCGAGACGCCGAATTTGTAAAGCACGATGAAAAGCGCATTGCGCACCGTCATTCTCCACGCGCCTTTTTGGAGGTGACGCCGCGCGGAGGAATGAACGGGCGGGTCGAGCAACACGGTATGCCCGGCGGCACGCAGGCGTTTCGAGAATTCCATATCTTCCATGAGCGGAAAATTTGCGAACCCGCCGAGTTCCTCGAAAACATCGCGCCGAACGAAAACCGATTGATCGCCGTAAAGCGTGCCTCCATTCCGCGAAAGAAAACGCGCGATCGGTTCGAGCCACATCAAGCGCGGATGTCGGCCATCGAACTTCCGGTAAAAGGCGCCGCCGATGATTCGAGGCTCGCGCAACGCGCGGCGGATGGCGTCGACGTGCGCGGCTTCCAGATGGGTATCGGCATGTTGAAAGAGCAGGACGTCACCGGTGGCTACTTCGGCGCCGGCGTTCATCTGCGAGCCGCGATTCGGCGGGGAGAATTTCAGCAGCATGGCGCCCCAGCGCTGCGCGATAGGTTCCGTCTCCGAATCCCGGGAAGCGTTGACCACGATGGTCTCGGTGACGGCGGGAATGTGGGAAAGTTTCGGTAAGAGCAGCGCCAGATTTTTCGCGTCCCGCCAAGTCGGGATGATGACGCTGATTCGCAGTTCAGGCTTACCGCCGCGGTCGGCGGCGCTCACTTGGACTTATTCAAAAGCTGATTGCGCGCACGGTCGAGGGCGCGCCGCTCGCTGGCGGTGAGACTGTTGATGCCGGACTTCGAAATCTTATCCAGAAGCGGGTCGATTGATTCGTAGACGTTTTCCGGTTCCACCACTCGCCGCGGACTTAACCGCGGGACTACTTTGAATTTCGGTTTGGGTTGAAACTTCTCTTTCACGCCCGTCCACCAGGCCAGCTCCGGACCGATCCCGCGCAGACGAATAAAGAAGAATGCGACACCACTGCTGAGCCAGAGGACGGCCAAAGCAGGCCACTGGTGCGTGCCGAAATATTCCAGGGAAAGAATGGCGCCTAAACCAAGCGCGATCCACTTCGCCAGCACGCGCAAAAACATTTCCACCCGCGGATAAATCGTCGCGAAAGCAACGAAAATTCCAAAGTGTAGCGCGGAAGAACCGGCCAAGGCCGTGCGCTGGGAAAGGCCCCACAGCGTCAGGAGAATGGTTGGCGCGAGCAGGAGCAACACATACAGCGCGATGAAAGCGCGCCGGCCAATGAAGCGCTCCACTTCGCGGCCGAACATGAAGAGCATATACATCTCGACCGCAAGCCAGAGCAGGCCGGAAGGCGGATGCACAAACGCGTAAGTGGCGAGCTGCCAGACGGCACCGCTCAGGGTCGCAGCGCTGTCGAAGATCAGGAGCCCGAGAATGCCGCCGCCGCCAAAAGCGCCGAGAAATGCAGCCGCTACCGCTGCCAAGCAATGCATTGCCACGAGCAGCGTGGTGACGTGGACAGGATAACGTCCCACCCACGTTACCGGCTGGTAATCATCGTGCGTGGTGACGCCGAACATGCGCCAATAAAAGGCCGCCTTTCTTCCGTGCAAGCGGCGTTCCAAGGCCGATTCTCGAAAAAGAGCTTGGAGAACTCAGCCGAGCGGCCAAAATAATCCCTCCCGCAGCATCGACCCACCGTCACCAGCAGGGAAATCGAATCATGGACCAAATCGCTCCTGCCATCACCCCGCCGAAAGGCATCGGCGACTCGAAACCGAATCAGCAAGCGGTGTTGGATTGGGTCCACGAGGTCGAGCTCCTGACCCAACCCGACAACGTTTTTTGGTGCAACGGTTCCGAAGAGGAAAATGCCTATCTCCTGCGAGAGGCAGAAGCGCAGGGCATCGTGCAGAAATTAAACGAGGCGAAAGTGCCCGGATCGTATCTGGCGCGTTCCAACCCCAACGACGTGGCGCGGGTCGAGCAATTCACCCTCATCTGCACGCCGACGAAAGAGGAAGCCGGCCCGACCAATAATTGGGCGGACCCGGCCGAGACCTACACGAAATTAAACGGCATGCTGAAAGGCGCGATGAAGGGGCGGACGCTGTTCGTCATTCCCTACATCATGGGACCGCCGGATTCGCCGCTCGCGAAGGTCGGTTTCGAGATCACCGATTCCATCTACGTCGTCCTCAGTATGCGCATCATGACGCGCATGGGTGAGATCGCGGTCAAGCGCCTGGAAGCGAGCGAGAACGGCGAGTGGAATCGCGGCACGCACTCTTTGTTAGACGTAAATCCTGAGCGTCGTCTCATCTGTCATTTTCCGCAGGACAACGCCATCATCTCTGTCGGCTCCGGCTACGGCGGTAACGTCCTTTTGAGCAAGAAATGCCTCGCCCTGCGCATCGGTTCCTATCTGGCGCGGAAGCAGGGCTGGCTCGCGGAACACATGCTTATTCTCGGCGTGGAATCGCCCGACGGGGAGAAGCGTTACGTGGCGGCGGCCTTCCCGAGCGCGTGCGGCAAAACTAATTTCGCGATGATGATTCCGCCGGCCACGTTCGATGGTTGGAAAGTCACGACCGTCGGCGACGACATCGCGTGGATGCAGATTGGCGACGACGGACGGCTCTACGCCGTGAATCCAGAGAACGGTTACTTCGGGGTCGTTCCGGGAACGAGCTACAAATCGAATGCCAACGCGATGAAATCGATCGAGCGCGACACGCTCTACACCAACGTTGCCCTGACCGATGACGGCGATGTTTGGTGGGAAGGAAAGGATGGACCGCCACCCGCGCATGCCATCGATTGGAAGGGGCACGATTGGACGCCCGCTTCGAAAGATAAGGCCGCGCATCCGAACAGCCGCTTTGCCGTTCCCATGCGGAACAATCCTGTGCTCGATCCGAACGTGGAAAAAGGAGAAGGCGTGCCGATTAGCGCGATCATTTTTGGTGGTCGCCGGAGTGATACCATGCCGCTGGTTTTTCAGGCGCGAGATTGGAAACACGGCGTTTATGTCGGGGCCACGATGGGTTCGGAGACAACCGCGGCCGCGACGGGCGCCGTCGGTCAGGTCCGTCGCGATCCGATGGCGATGCTGCCGTTTTGCGGCTACAACATGGGCCAATATTTCCAGCATTGGCTGGAGATTGGCCCGCGGCTGAAGAATCCGCCGGGCATCTTTCACGTGAACTGGTTCCGCAAAGGCGCGGACGGGAAATTTCTCTGGCCCGGTTTTGGCGACAACATGCGGGTGCTGAAATGGATTCTCGATCGCGTCGCTGGGCGGGTCGGTGCGGTGGATTCGCCGATCGGCGCGGTCCCGCGGCCGGAGGACTTGGATACAAAAGGACTCAATCTCTCGCCGGAAACGCTCAGCGAATTGCTCTCGGTCAAGCCCGAGCAGTGGAGAAGGGAACTCGAAACGCAGCAGGAATTCTTCGACACTCTCGGCGCAGACTTACCGACAGAATTGACCACGCAACACGACACGGTGGCGGATAACTTCAAATAATCGCGTGGCGCGCCCATCGGTCATCCTGAGGCCGGCGAAGCGCGCCGAAGGATCTCGCAACGAAGTAGCGGACGTTCTTAGTCCTTTCGATTACCGAACGCCGCGCGTGAGATCCTTCGTCGTCTGCGCGGCTCAGGATGACAGCCACGGACGTGCCACGATAGCGGCGTGCCTACAGCGCATGCGCATAGTGGCGCGTAGCAGCAGCATGCGGGACTATATTCCGCGCCTGTCGGCTGTCATCCCGAGCCGCGGCAGACGGCCGAGGGATCTCCCACCAGCTCTGGCAACGTTCCGAGACCATTACGCGCCCCTACACTGGCGACGTGAACGTTTCGCCGCGGAAATCTGCGACAGAATTGCGAGATCCTTCGCCGTCTGCGCGGCTCAGGATGACAATGCGCGCGCCCCGTTTCACCCGCTCGATTTGCTAAGCGAATCGGCAACCCGGATAGTCTCCGGTGGTTCCGAAAAAAGCTGAGAAAAGCTGCGTCACTGCTCCGGCGGAGCGCGGTTGCGTGGTCATTCGCGGCGCTCGGCAGAACAATCTCAAGGGCATAGATTTAGACCTTCCCCTCGGGGAAATGACGGTCATCACGGGCCCGAGCGGGAGCGGAAAATCGAGCCTCGCTTTCGACACGATTTACGCAGAAGGGCAGCGGCGTTACGTCGAGACCTTCTCGCCTTACATGCGGCAATTTCTTGATCGCATGGACAAACCGCGGGTCGATGAAATTCGCGGCATTCCGCCCGCGATCGCGATCGAGCAATCGAACACGGTAAAATCATCGCGCTCCACCGTGGGGACGATGACGGAGATCAACGATTACCTGAAGCTGCTCTGGCCGCGGGTGGCGCGAGCGTTTTGCCCAAGTTGCGAGCGGGAGATCCGGCCGGAGACGGCGAAATCAATTGCGGACGAAGTTCTGCGGGAATTCGAAGGGCAGACGGTGCTGCTGACGTTTTGGGTTTCGGTGCCGCTGAAGACGGAACCGCGTGATTTCTTTCAATTCCTGCAAGCGCAAGGCTACCTCCGCGTCTGGCTGAATGGCGAGATCGTGCGGGCCGATACGGACAAGAATGTCGGACGTCTCGGCGCGCGGGTGCAGGTGATTCAGGATCG
>JBDUAE010000149.1:0-5505 GCA_040004805.1 Chthoniobacterales bacterium
CGGTGGAGAGGGATTTCGATCGAAAGCGAGAACGTCGCGAATGGACACGACCGCATTTCAAAGGTTCCGCAATCTCCTCTCCCTCCGCCCCCTCAGCCTTTCAGCATTTCAGCGTTTCAGCATTTCAGCGTTTCAAAGGGAGTTCCGCCTTCCGCATTCAAGCCACCGGTCACCAATCACAGCCCCCTTCCCTCGGCCCCTCCCGGAATTCCGTAAATAAATTAGCCGACCACAATTTCGCCTTCCCCCGGAACCGGAAAAAACCTTAGGATAACCGACATGCCACAGCAAAACCAGCCCCGGAACCTCCCGCACGAAAGGTTAAAACCCAATTTTCCAGCAGTTTGCGCCTCCCCGTCCTCCGAGGCTAACCGGAGAAAAAGAGCCTCACGCGACCAGCGCAAAGCGTCACGGTAACATCAGATGGGACTCACCTTGAGAGCGCTCGAAAGCCAGGATCGCCCCCGCGTGTCTGCGCACCAGCTCCTGCACGAGAGCGAGCGGACAGTTTCCCAAGCGCACCCAGATGAATTTCGGAGGCGGACCGTAGAGCAGACTGCGTTGTTGGAAATCGGAATCTTTCGACACTAGGACGAATCCATTCGCGCCCGCAAACGTCCAAATCGCACTATCATTCGCATCGCGCAGTCCTACTTCCCGCACATGAACACTGTCTGGGAAGACATCGGCTAACAATCGAGGAACCCGGGGAGAAAGATTTTGATCGAAGAGCAGTTTCACCCTGGCAGCGTCGCCAGTTTCCGCTCACGGTCCGCAGCAAAAGCCAGGCAAGCCCGGACGTCCTCAGCGGTCAGATCGGGGAATTCGGCCAGCAACTCATCCTGAGTCGAGCCGCCGGCAAGATATTCGAGCACATCCGTCACCGTCATCCGCGTGCCGCGGATACAAGGTTTTCCGCTGCGCTTTCCCGGCTCGATCGTGATGATCTTCGCATAATCCACGCGCCAGTGTCCCTCCGCGCGCACCCCCCGTCAATTCGCTTCGCTTCCGCCTTCCTCCCGATTCCATTCGCGTCGCTTCGCGTCCATTGGTGGTTTGCCGCTCCGAATTGATGCTGCGCTTGCCCACGCTCCGCACCGCTACCCTGCGCGGCTGACCGTCTATCCGGCGCTACCTCGCGCCGTGTTCCGCATTTGCCCCTTCCGTCGTGTCCTTTGTGAACTTCGTGCGAGGTCCTTCCTTCCGCAATTCAGCCGCCGTAGCCGCTTTGGCGAAGGAGGCTTCGCACTTCGCACTTCGCACTTCGCATTCTGCCTTCCGCCTTTCGAATTTCCCCTCCTCCCCACTTCCGCGTTCCGCATTCCCCATTTCTAATTCCTAATTTCCACTTTCTAATTTCCACTTTCTAATTTCCCAACGCCCGAGCTCCTAATTTCAGGTTTTCAGTTTTCAGCGTTTCAGCTTTTCGGACACGCCGCAGGCGCGCCCCAAAGATTTCGAAAAATATCTTGCCCTCCCCGGCGATTCCCTGTGTAATGAAATTGCAACCGGTCAGCCGGGCGCTCACCACGCGCCTTCCGATCGGTCTGTGCTTACCACCATGATGAAAAAATCACCGCTCCTGAAACGGAATCTCCTCGTCTGTCTTGCGCTGGTCACGTTCGCGCTCTCCGGTCGCGCCCTTGCGGCGCCGCATCACGTCACCCCGGACGAAATCAACTCTCCTCTGGAAGATTTCTGGGGCGACTACGGCTATCGGGCCGCCGCTTTGTTCCGTAGCGGCTATGTGGCCAACTCTCTGTCCGTTTCTGCGAAGCGGCAGCTGGCGACGAATTCGCCGGATGCGATTACAGCCGCGATCACGTGGGGAAGTACCGCAACCGATTTCAACGCAAACGGCAGCTGGGTCGGTGGCTCCGCGCCGGGAATCAACGATATTGGAACTTTTTCGTCAGCCACGATAAGTTTTCAGCCAAATGTAACCGCAAATAAAAGCGTCAGCGGCCTGAACTTCACGACAACGGGCTGGGATCTCACCAGTTCAGGCACCGCCATTAAGCTTACCTTGCTGTCGACGGCAACGGGTGCAACCGGTGCGATCAACTCGGCCGCGAACATGTCAAACACGATCGACGCTCCAATAGTTTTGGGTGCAGTCGCCAGTTCAACACAAACCTTCACTCAGGGATCGGGCGGCACGCTTACCTTGAACGGGGTCATCAGTAGCACGAACAACATCGCCCTAAGCCTCTCAAGCACCGGCACTTTTAATTTGAACGGGGCGAACACTTACACCGGAACTACCTCTTTTGTGAACTCAACGAGCACAGTCGGCGTCGGGAACAAATCCGCTTTCGGGACGAGCACTGTTACGATTATCGGGAACTCGTGGAAGGCGAACGTAGACCTCACCGGCGTGAATAAGCTGACCAACGCAATCACGTTAAGTGGAAGTCCAACGTTCAAGGACAGCGGCGCTTTCGGCCTTGAGTTTGGTGGAAATGTCGACTTGGGCGCTTTTGCAGGTAATCGTACCATCACCAGCCAGATCAGCGGCGGTCTGACATTCAGTGGGAATATCACAAACGGTTTCGGCACGAGCCTTATATTCGTAACGACGAACAACAGCGTCGTTACGTTGAGCGGCACGAATACCTACACCGGAAACACGACTTTCAGCGGCACAGGGAAGTTGAGCGTGTCGACGATCGGCAATGCTAATGCGAGCGGGAACGTCGGGGCGGGCACAACAATAAACCTAGGTAGCAACAGCAACGCTGGAACATTGGTGTACACCGGCACCGGTGAGGTGACGACCAAGGTCATAAACTTGAACGGCGCGACCGGTGGCGCGACTATCGACCAATCGGGAACCAGCGGGCTATTGCAATTCACTGCGAATCTGACGGCCACTGGCCCCGGGATTAAGACGCTGACCTTGCAAGGTTCGAATGGTGGGGCTGGTGAAATCGCCGGGAGTATTGTAGACAGCACGAGTGCTACTTCTCTTGTAAAGGCAGGTACAAACACTTGGACACTGTCTGGCGCAAACACCTACACCGGCACGACCACGATCAACGCAAGCGGCGGCACTCTCGAAGTGGCTAACGACGGGTCGACAACCGCCGGCAGAATTAGCAGCACGGGCGCGATTACCGTGAACAGTGGAGGCACGCTGCTTCTCAGCGGCGCCGGCAGCGCGGATCGAATCAACGATGCTGCTCCGATCACACTAGCAAATGGTGGAACACTGAAACTTAGTGGCGTTTCGGAAGGCTCGACTGCAAGCGTCGGTGTCGGCGCCCTGACTCTTACCTCGGGCGGAATTATCGACCTGGCGGGAACCAGCCTCCTGCATCTCGCCGCGAGCGGTGGGCAAACGTGGACCGGCACACTCTCAATCTACAATTGGAGTGGGAGCACCTCCGGCGGCGGAACGGAGCAACTGTTATTTGGCACGGACGACTCCTCCACGAGCTTGAGTCAAATGCAGTTGGACATGATTAGTTTCTATAGCGGAAGCGGGACTGGATTCTTGGGAACGGGCGGATTCGCGGGCGTCGGCACCGGTGAAATCGTTCCCGTCCCCGAGCCCAGCACCTGGGTAGCGGGATTGCTGACGGTTGCGGCGCTCGGCTACACCCAGCGCCGGCGACTCAAGAATCTAGGACTGCGGTTTTCGAATTCCGGAAGCAAGAGCTGAGGGCGTAGAAACTGCGGACTGCGGATTTCGAATTGCGGAACGGCACCTGAATTCCGCGCCAGTTCGCGCAGAAAGACCTCACGCCAAGGTCGCAACGGTCGCCAAGGTTTTCCGAGATAGATCCGGTTTCGGCTTGGCGTCCTCCCGTCGCGTGAGGTCTTTCTTCCGGCTTTCCTTCCACCGGATGAGGGGAGCTCACGCTAAGGTCGCAACGGTCGCGAAGGTTTTCCGAGATAATCCGGTTCCGGCTTGGCGTCCTTTGCGCCCGTCGCGTGAGGCTCCTTTCCTGGTCTGCCGGTCCCCCCTTGACCTAAAGCGAATCCTGAGAGCGAGCGTAGGTGCGCACGAGGTTGCGAATAATTCGTTGGTAAGTGGTCTTGCGTCGACCGGCTTCACGCTCAAAAAAGGCGAGGATCTCGCCGTCAAGAGTCACCGTGACCGATTCCACAGGTTCGGCCGCGGGCGGCAGGAAATCTTCGATTGGCGTAAGCGGGCCCGCCATCTCGCCTTTGTCGTCCGTGTATTTAACCTTGGCCTTCTTCATAAATCTTTCTGCCTTTTCGCCAATATCCCGCGCCAATGATTCGCAGCCGCCCGCCTGCTCGATAAGTAAATCGCACTGTCAATACCCCACGTCCAGTGCGGCCGATGCAGAAAAACCGCGGTTCATCGGTGCCGTGACTATGGTCCACGAGCATAACCCGTTGGAGATTGAAGAACGCATGTTGAGCTTCGCGAAAATCAACTCCATGCTTTGCAATATTTTCGGTCTCTTTTTTCAGATCCCACTCAAATCTCACCGCAAGATATAGCGCAGAAGCGCTCCTTTCTGTCGATGTGTTTTACCCTTCCCGGAAATGGGAGATTCGGCTGATTTCCATCTCGACCGGGAAAAATTCAGCGCGTTCCGGCCATTCTGGACCGCGCCATTCGCGCAGACAGAACTCACGCCAAGGTCGCAAGGGTCGCAAAGGTGAGACCTCCCTGTCCCGGCTTTCCTCATTTCCTGATTCGTTCCTGCCATTGCCGTGGCTGGCATTTCTGCCGAGAACCGCGAGTTGGCGCTCCCAGCGTTCGTGGGATATGTTTCTCGCACATCTCCGTAGCGTAAAGGCGGAAGACATGGTCAGTGCGCTGCGCTCTCCAAGGGCATGGCCACGGGTGTCTCTGTGGACCTGGCCACCGGCCACTCGGCATCGGTCGCTGCGGGCGCGGCGACTCTACCCGTCGTGCGCTAGGTCGGCTGCGCGTTGCGCGCGCTCGCGATTGGCACGGAAGCGCAGGGTCAGGGTCTCGGCTTCCTCTAGCCACTCCAATTTCTCGCGGAAGGTAGTTTGCAGACCGATGAGAAGAGTGTGCAATTCCGCGCCTTCGAAAGTGCACCACTTCCAGCCAGAGTGTGCGTATAGCTCCTCGTCTGTCATCGATAAGGGTCCAGTTTCCGCAATGCTTCGAGATCAAGCAAATCTTTCGCGCGGCCGGCAGTCCGCTTCATTTCGAGGAGCGCTTCGTAGGCCAGAATCGGGGCCGGCATTTCCCCGCTGACCCGCTGCCATACCGCTCGATCATATTCCTGATCGAAATCGAAGGGCTCGTAAATGAAGACATCCAAAGGCGTCCGCGGTGCAGATGCTCCAAAACTTGGGTCCAACTGATCAAAGGAACGATTCAGTTCATCAACGGAACGAGTTGGTTGATCAACGGAACGACTTGGTTGATCAACGGAACGAGTTGGTTGATCAACGGAACGACTTGGTTGATCAACGGAACAAGTTGGTTGATCAAAGGAACGAGTTGGTTGATCAATGGAACGAGTTGGTTGATCAATGGAACGAGTTGGT
>JBDUAE010000549.1:0-1657 GCA_040004805.1 Chthoniobacterales bacterium
CTTCCGTTAGACCCACGCCAGCGTCATGCGTATGCGTTTCCGGATAATTAAAATTCCCGGCGTTCCGTTCGATCTCGAGTGGCGATACCTGAGTAACCATAATTTCCTCCTTAAGCGACGGCCGGTTCCGCGAGGATATCGCGCACCCAGTCGTAGCCCTTTTCTTCCAATTCCAAGGCCAAATTCTTGCCGCCGCTGCGGACAATTTCGCCCTTCACCATCACGTGCACGTGGTCGGGCACAATGTAATCGAGTAACCGCTGATAGTGCGTGATCAGGAGGATGCCGAGATTCGGTCCGCGCAGTGAGTTCACGCCATTCGCGACCACCTTGAGAGCGTCGATATCGAGCCCGCTATCCGTCTCATCCAGCACTGCGTATTTCGGCTCCAGCATCGCCAGCTGCAAAATCTCATTCCGCTTTTTCTCCCCGCCGGAGAAGCCCTCATTCACTGCCCGCGAGGTAAACGCCCGATCCATCTCCAGCAAATCCATCTTCTCGTAGAGCTTCGCGTAGTAATCAGTCGCCTCGAGCTCTTCGCCCTCCGGCAGCCGCGCCTGCACCGCCGCGCGCAGAAAATTCGCGATCGTCACTCCCGGAATTTCGTTGGGATATTGGAACGCGAGGAAAATTCCCTGGCGCGCCCGTTCATCCGGCGCCAGGCCGAGAATATCCGTTCCATCCATCAAAACCGATCCGCCCGTCACCTTGTAATCGGGATGACCGGCGATCACCTTCGCGAGCGTGCTCTTGCCCGAGCCATTCGGCCCCATAATGGCATGCACTTCACCTTTCGGCACCGTCAGGCTAAGGCCGCGGATGATCTCCTGCTCCGCAATGGAAGCGTGTAAATCTTTAATCTCTAATTGATTCATTTTGCGGGAGGACAACCTACCGCGCTTTTGGCCTTTTGCGAACGGCGCAGGGGTGCCCGAAGCCGGCACGATGGAGGGCTTCCCGTTGATCCCGCTTATTCGACGGTTTCCAAGGCCCGCATCTCGGGCACTTCCACGGGCTGCGAAATCCGGAAAATTTCGAACGGCTTCAAGGAGCCGCGCACTGGATATTCCCCCAGTGCATTCACCTCGAAATGCTCGATCACCAAATCCGCGACGGCTTTGCTCACGACCACGTCTGAGTTCACCTCTTTCGTCAATTCCTGGAGCTTCCAGCTCACGTTCACGACCTCGCCGATAACGGTAAATTCCATCCGATGCGGTGAACCGATATTGCCAACGACGACCTCGCCGTAATGAATGGCGATCCCGACGCGGAATTCCGGCAGCCCGCGTTTTTTCCAATCCTGGTTGAGCTGCGCCAGCTCTTCGCGCATTGCCATGGCGGCGCGCACGGCGTTGGTGGCATCGGTTGCGGCGCCTTCGCTTCTCACGTTGCCCCACACGGCCATGACGGCGTCGCCGATAAATTTATCGAGCGTGCCGCCGTAGCGGAAGACGCATTCCACCATCGCGCTCAGGTATTCGTTGAGCTGGGTGACGAGCGCTTGCGGATGGGTTTGCGCGCTGACGGTGGAGTAACCTCGGATGTCGGAAAACAGCACCGCGGCTGGTTTGAGCACGCCGCCGAGAGATTGCTCGAAGGCTTCGGGCGAATCGATCATCTCGCGCACGACGTTGCTGGAGACGTAGCGTTCGAG
>JBDUAE010000550.1:0-1657 GCA_040004805.1 Chthoniobacterales bacterium
AGGGAGTGGCCGAATTGCAGCAGGAAATGGTCGAGCGCTTGCTCTTGCGCGCGCGTCCGGGGTTTCACCACTAATTCCAAGCAGCGCGCCCAGCCCTGGCTCGGCGTCATTCCGCTGCGGACGCCGGCTTCATCCGCGAGCTGATTTCGTTGGATGATGATGGCTTTGGCGGCTTGATCGTCGATCAGTGCGACCGGCTGCCGGGCCAGTTCGGGTTGATGGCGCAGAGCCGCCTGTAGGAAAAAATTCGGCAAATAAATCGTGGCAAACATTAGGCGCTCGCCGCCATTTCGGAGCGGCTTCCCTGGACGCGCTGCACTTGGATTTGCAGGCGCGCGTGATAGTGGTTTTGCTCGAGATCTGATAACTGCCACGAGTTTTCGAGTTCCAGTTTCCATTGCGCACTACTGACAATGCTGCGGCGCGTGAGAACGAGAAATGCCGTGGGCGCGGCTTCAACCAGGCGCTGCAGTCGATACCAACTGGTGGCGGGAATTTTACGCAGCTCTTGCGTTGAATTGAGGACAAGGTCGAGCACGACCAGCGGAAAATTGCCGTCACGCAGGAGCAGATCAGCGGCTTTTATCGCTTCAAGGGCGTGGTCGCAGCGGAGCCAAAGCAGGTGACGCAGGCGTTGGTCGCCCAGACCTCGGAAGGCGCACGGGTCGAACGAATCCCGCCCATCGATCAGAGCGAGGAAATAGCGTCCCACCGCAGCCGCATCCAGAAGTTGGTAGAGGAGGAGAGCGCTGCCCGCGCTCGGATTTGGACTGGTGAGTTCAGTGATGGCGCCCTGCGGCAGGCCGCCTTCCGTCGCGGCATCGAGCGTAGGGAGGCCAGTTTCAAGCCGCTTCTGCGCGCTCAGACGCGGCGTGGGAAACCGCGCGGCGAGCAATTGCCGGAGATCGACAATCTGGTGGCTCGCTCCCATGTCTCCAGCATGACAGGGAAGCGAACATGTTCAATAGAACATTAACCGCGTTTCTGCTTTTCCACGCGGCGGTTGTGCTTTCGCACCAGCGAAACCATCACTCCCTGGACCAGTAATTCCCGCGCCGGAACCAAGTCTGGAAAAAGCGGATTCTCCGCTTTCAGATAGGGCCGGCCGCGGTCGGTCACATAGCGCTTCAATGTAGTTTCTCCATCGATCAAAGCCGCTACGATATCGCCGCTCTGCACTTCCTTCCGATCCTCCAAAATCACGATGTCGCCATCGAGGATGTGCGCATCGATCATGGAATCGCCCCGGACGCGCAGCGCAAAGGTGCGAGCTCTTTTTGAGGCATTCACCGTTTCGCGGTCGAGCGAAACGTGACCTTCGATGGCCTGCTCGGTGGGGCTGGCCATGCCCGCCGGAATCTGCCCGTAGATAGGGACGTTAGTGATGCGCACTTTTTGCATCGGCGTAATCAGGGCGCGAGCCTTGCGCGCGTGGCGACGCAAAAAGCCTTTCTGCTCCAACGTGGACAGGTATTGCATGACCGACGTTTGGCTGGCGTAGCCGAAGTGTTTTTGAATCTCGCGCGTGCTAGGCGTGAGACCTTTTTCGCGCTGCTCAGTCTCGATGAAACTGAGAATTTCCTGCTGCCGCTCCGTGAGCACGCCGCATTCTGCGTCGAAAGGCTAACGAGCGCAAGTTCAAACGAACAGCCGACAA
>JBDUAE010000551.1:0-1656 GCA_040004805.1 Chthoniobacterales bacterium
ACGCCGGGACGCGTTACGGCATTCCGTTTCCGGTTTTTTGCCGCGCCTCGTTTGGCACGCGGGGAGCAAACATCCCGGCCTTGATGCGCGCCTTTGTCGCCTGTGGTTGGTTCGGCATCCAAACCTGGATCGGCGGCGCCGCGATCTACAAAATACTCGGCGTCTTTTTTCCTAGCCTAACGACACCGGGCACGCCGACTCTTCTCGGGATCACTCTCGCGGAGCTCGCCTGCTTCCTCTTCTTCTGGGGCATCAACATGTTCGTGGTTTACAAAGGGATCGAGTCGATCCGTTTCCTGCTCAACATCAAAGCGCCGCTGTTGATCGCGCTCGGTTTGTGCCTGCTCGCCTGGGCCTATCGCAACGCCGGCGGTTTCGGCCCCATCCTCGCGCAGCCGTCCGCATTCGATCCGGGTCAGCCGAAAGCCGGGCAGTTCTGGGCGTTCTTCGTTCCGGGACTCACCGGCATGATCGGTTTCTGGGCGACCCTATCGCTCAACATCCCGGACTTCTCGCGTTACGCGCGCTCGCAACGCGACCAGATCGTCGGGCAGGCGCTCGGCTTGCCGTTGACGATGGCTCTCTATTCCTTCATCGGCGTCGCCGTCACCTCGGCGACCACGATCATCTACGGAAAAACCATCTGGGATCCGGTCGATGTTCTGACTCATTTCACTAATCCGATCGTGCTCGTGATCGCGATGTTCGCGCTCTGCCTGGCCACGCTCGCGACCAACATCGCCGCCAATGTCGTTAGCCCCGCGAACGATTTCGCGCATCTTGCACCGCGCAAAATCTCCTTCCGCATGGGAGGATTGATGACTGGCGTCGTCGGCATTGTCATGATGCCGTGGAAACTGGTGGCCGACCCGTCCGGCTACATCTTCACCTGGCTGATCGGCTACAGCGCACTCCTCGGGCCGATCGGAGGAATCATGATCGCCGATTATTTCGTCCTCCGGCAGAAGCGTCTAAACATCGCCGCGCTCTACGATGCCGAAGGCGAATATCGTTACACGAACGGGTTCAGCGTCGCTGCGCTCATCGCGTTGGTCGTAGCCGTGCTGCCGAATCTGCCCGGATTTCTCGTGACGGTTAAGCTGCTGCCAGCGGACGCGGTTCCGCATTTTTTGGTCGCTCTCTACAGCTATGCGTGGTTCGTCGGCTTCGGGATTGCGTTCGTTCTCTACCTCATTCTCCGTCGTATTTTGCCCCAACCTTCCTCCTCTCTATTGTCAGTGTGAGCGAAATCTTCGTTATGAAAACACCCGAACTCCCGCCCTTTGATCATCAGCCCGTGAAATACGCCGGGCCGTCCGCCGAGGAAGTCCTCGCGCAACGCAAACAATTCCTGAACCCGGGAATTTTTCTCTACTACAAAAAGCCGCTCATGGTCGTGGAAGGGAAGATGCAATATCTCTGGGACGAGAAGGGCCGGCGTTATCTTGATGCGTTAGGCGGGATCGTTACCGTCAGCGTGGGGCATTGCCATCCGGAGATGGTGGAAGTGGCGCGGAAGCAGAATGAATTGCTCCAGCATTCGACCACGATTTATCTGAACCCAAACATCGGCGCGTATGCGGAAAAATTAGCCGACAAGATGCCGGGCGATCTGAAGGTTTGCTACTTCGTCAATTCCGGCTCGGAGGCGAACGA
>JBDUAE010000150.1:0-5463 GCA_040004805.1 Chthoniobacterales bacterium
GCGCGATCGGCGATGAGGCCGCGTTTGGCGTAGCCAATCGTGAGAGTGAAATCAGCGACGACGGTGTCGGGATCGGCGGCGCCGGAATCGCCATCCAGTCCGGTAGGAAGGTCGAGCGCGAAGACGAAGACGTTGCTCTCATTTCGCAAACGATTGATCTCGCGACAGGCGGCCGTGATCGGTTCGCGCAGTGGCGGCTTCGCGCCCAATCCTAACAAGCAATCGAGAATGATAAGGGGCGAGTGATTCTTCGGGCCACTTTTCGGCCGGAGCGCACGGAATTTTTTGCGGGCGAGGGGACCGCACGCCTTTTCGGAAAATGCGAGATGCAGGTCCATCGTCCAGCCCGCGGATGCGAGCAGGCGCGCGGCGGCGAAGCCATCTCCAGCGTTATTTCCTTTGCCGGCAAAGACCAGACAGTGGCCGGGTGTCGGGAAAAATTTTGTGATCGCGCGGGCGATTCCGGCCGCGGCCTCGTCCATGAGCGTTTCCGGGGTTGATCCGCGGGCGAACGCCGCTGCTTCCGCCGCGCGCATTTCGTCGGAAGTGACGACCGGGGATTCCACCGTGGTGCTCCTACTCGCTCTTCTTTTTCTTCTTCTTGCTGCTGCCGCCGGAAGTTTTCTTCTTGCTCGATTTCTTCTTACCGGAGCTCTTCTTGCTCGAGCCTTTCTTGTGCGAAGAATGAGACGATTTCCGGCCGGATCTTCTCGAGTGGCGCGAGGAGGACCGTTCCCGCGGAGCGGCGCGGACGAAATCGGGTCCGGAGAGATTTTGCGGCAAAACCTCCGAGGAGGCAGACGAACCGCGGTTGAGCGGTTTCGTAAAGGCGGCCCGCTGCCCTTGGAAGCCACGGGCGATCGCTTCCGCCAGTTTCTGACGATAGCTGGCCTGAAGCGCGTAGCGACCCTCGAGCGGATTCGTGAGAAATCCGCACTCGACCAGGACGCTCGGAATCGCGGTGCGACGCAAAACAAAATAGCCGCGGCGGCGGATGCCGCGATTCTCCGAAGGTGAGATGGCGACGACGTTGCGATGGATATTAGCCGCTAGCGAAGCGCTATCCCCCCGGTAATAGTAGGTCTCGATTCCGTTGGCGCCGGGTCGGCTGGCAGAATTGAAATGGATCGAGATAAAGGTGGCGCCCCGATAAGAATTTGCGATCGCGGTCCGCTGCCCAAGGGCAACAAAGACGTCGCTATTACGGGTCATGACCACGCGATAACCAGCGGATTGGAGAAGGCCGCGCAGGCGTTGCGCGACATCGAGCGTGAGTGCTTTTTCGCCGATGCTTTGACGGGGAACGCCGCCGCGATCGAAGCCGCCGTGTCCGGCATCGATGACTACAGTGCGCCCTTGGGCGAGAGCTTCCGAGCGACTGCTTAGGAAACAGCCGACAACGAAAAAGAGAGCGAGAGTGCGATTAAAATGTGGGAGCGAGAAGAGACGTAGCATTGCTGGGCAGAAAAGAATTTAATCCTCAACGGGCGGGCCTTCCGGTCGAGTCGAAAGTTTAGGCCCGGACGGTTTGACACCCGAGGGTGTGGTTTGTTCGAGCAGGCCGCCGCGCACCGCGATAGCCCCATCCGGGCTGCGCTGCAAACGAGGTCGCGACTTTGTTTCCATGAAAGTGGCGTGAGCAAGAAGTTCGCCGTTCAAGCCGATGCGCGCGTAGGACCACGTTCGCGGTGCGGAGCATTGGAGCACGTGCAGGCGATTTTCGGGATCGAGTTCCACCTGGGGCTCGCCAACGGCGATGACGCGGCCAAGCGAGAAAGTGCTGTAGACGGCGCCGGTACTTTTGTCTTCGACGCGGACGTAGAGCTTGGTGTGATCCGGGAGACGATTCGAGAGCAGGGAGTAGGTACGAGTGTTGCCGTCTGCCGGGACGCCGACGGTACGTTGCCAGATGGTGCGGGCGTTCCCCACCTGAAAGACGCGCGAGGGCGAGTAGAAGAATTTGTTTAGGTCGGCGAAGTAAACGTTAGCGCGAACGTGATAGGTGCCGAGTTCATTCACCGGAAAACGCGAGGTGAGATTAATCTTTCGCGTGACGGTTTGGCCGGCTTCCATCTGCAGCGGCGCTTCTTCCTCCTGGCGCGTGGGAGTGAGGACCTGGCCATCGCCGAAGGTGAGTTCGAAGCCGAACCAGTGTTGCTCATTGGCGTCGCGCAGATCAATGGCGCGGCCCGCGAGGTTGGTAATTTTTACGGTCGCGATTAACGGCTCGTAGGCGACGTATTGAAGACGGGAAAATTTCAGATCCACCTGAAGTTGTCCGCGCGCGCCAGCCGCGAAAAGGAGCAGGCCGGCGAGGACGAGGAACCGTTTCATCGGGCGCTAGGATACCGCAACTGCCGGGCGATGAAAGCGCACTCGCGTTAGCGGTTGCGCAAAATTCCCCAGCGGCTGGATTTCGTCGGCGGCTTCGGGCGAGAGGGCGGCGCGCTGGGCTCCGGCACGTCTGAAGCGCTGCCGACGCTTTGGGCTTTGCGGCGGCCGACGGCAGTGATGATGGCTTCGTGCCAAGGGACTTTGATCGATTCTACGGGAGCGCGCACGCTGTAATCGTAGGCGAATTCCACCGCTTCCCACGGCACGATTTCATACAAGGCATCCGCGCCGCGGGCGGGTCCGCGTTCCGCATGAACGATGCGTCCGCTGAGCAGAAATACTACGGCGGTTTGCGTGCCTCGGACGAGCTGGATCGCGCCGCTGCGGCCGCTCAGGCAGCACATTTGCAGCACGTCGAGGGTGTGAAAAAGATCCATCCCGGTCTGACGCTGAGTCTCGGCGCGCGCGATCGAGTTTAACAAAAGTTCGCCATCGATCGGCTCGGGAAAAACTTTGGTGTCGGGAATATCGAGCCGCTGTTCTTCGGCGGCGTAGTCCGGCAGGAACATCGTCTGCAGACCGGCGAAGGTGTCGCTTAAATTAGCGGCGAGAGCGAAGCCGTTGACGCCTTCGGCCTGAAGCTGGGTAAGGAGGAGCGAGCAACGTGGGACGCCGCGCGACCAATCGAGTGCGGCGCGGTCTGAGTGCGCGAAACCGCAATGGTGCTCGGTGTATTCCTTCACCATCCGCACCAACTCTTCCCCGACCTCAGCGTCGCGATGGACGACGAGCACTTGCATCACGGATTGATCAGGCTGAGCGGCGGCGGATAGAGGTTGAGGAGCTTAGTGGGCTCTGCTCGCACATCCTGAAGTTGATCCATGTAGTAAACGCGGATCTGGTAGCCGGCGTATTTGCGATGAGACGAATCAGTCGCTGCGGGCTTTTTCGGCGTGCTGCTCTTCCGACCGGAAGTGGGCGGAGTGACCTGCGCGGCGGCCGCGGCCAAGGCGGCTTCGGTGGAGAGGGCGCCATTTTTCAAACGAATGTAACTTACGGCGAGAATCTCAGGATTAGTGCTCTTCCAATCGTGGTCCGGCGTGACCCATTCGTAGTTCACTTCCGCATCAGTGAGCGCGACTTTGTTGTTCTCGACCGTGTCGTAGAAGTAAACCTGAATCTTGACCTTGGTGTGATCGACGATGGTATTCGGGCGCACTTTTACCCCGACGCGGAGAGTAAGATTCGTCTCAGCTTCGGTATCGGGATTTTCCGTGATCGAGGCTTCGGTAATGCCGAATGTGGAGCCGTCGGGAATCCCTTCGGGATTGCTTCGGATCGAACCCGAATCCAGCGGTGAGACGCCGGCGAATCCAGGGCCGGCGGAGGAGACCGAGCTGGTGGCGGGATTAGCGCCTACTTTCAATTTCATGTCGGCTAATTCGAAAAGCGGTCCGGTGCTGGGTCCGATTTCCTGGATCTTCCGCCAGGTTTCGTTCGAGCGGTCGAAGAGTCCCATCGATTCGTAAATCATCGCCATTTCCGCGAGGACGCGGGCGTTTTTTGGATCGCGCTCCGCTGCATCCTGGAGGCGGGCGAGAGCATTGGTGGTATCGCCGCGTTCGCGCGCAAGGCTGGCTTCCTTAAGTAATTCCTCCGCCACGGAGAGGACCGCGTTACTGGGAGAGGCCGCCGGTTTGACGATAGCCGGCACGGCGGAAGGCGCGACGACCGGCGCCGGCGAACTGGTTTGCGCGACCGTAGCGGGCGCGGTGACGGACGGATGTTCAGCGCGGTAGCGGGCGGTATAATGGAGGGCAACGGCGATAAATTCGCCGAAGCCAAGGATCGCGGCGGCCGCGACCGCAATCGCAAACGTCTTGTCGGGCCGGCCGGGCGAAGAGAACAGAGTCGCTCGCATGGTGCTGATGTTGGTTCTGTAAGCGCGGCGTCGCGGGGGTGTCAAACATTCGCCGGAGCGGTGCCGCGCCCCCGGTCGTTTAGCGTGAAATGTCGGTCTGGCTCAAAATTTTAAATCCTTCTCCTCGCAAAACCGACGAGGCGCAGTCGGTATCGTCCACGTGCAAGGCGAGAGCGGCGAAACCGCGCGGACGGGTCATGAGCGGGTAGGTGAAATGCACATTCACCTCGGCCATGAGAAGTGCGGCGAGAAGTTTGGCGAGCTGGCCGGCGACTTCGGTCATTTCCACCACCACCATTTCGCAAACGCCGAACGGGATGTTGTGTTCGCTGAAAAGATTTTGCACGAGATCGGGATCGCTCACGACGATGCGCGCGATCGCGGAGTCGGTTGATTCCGAAATACTGAGCGCGACGACGTCGGCGTGGTGAGCGTTCAGAAGCTTCACCACTTCCAGCATGGCGCCGACTTTGTTCGGCAAAAAAACGGAGAATTGGCGGACGAGAGGGCCGTCAAGTTTTGAGGTGGTTTCGGGTAGGTCGAGGGGCATGAGAAAATTTTCGAACGCAACGGGAGCGGTCGGCGCGAGCGAGCGCGCACTATTTCACGGGTCGGCTTTTCTTGGCAACCAGATTCTAGTTCGACCGGCGCCGCGCCAGAACGCTCGATAATTTTTCCGAAATCGACTTTCTGGCGGACGTCGCTTCACGAGGACGGTGGAAGATTGCCTTGGCTGAGCTGAAGCGCACGGTCAAGGTAGGCACGGGCCAGGTCCTGCATCCCCACATTGCGGAGGCGAAGGGCGAGCATCCTGTAATAGAGCGGATCTCGCGGGATGGATTGGCCGGCTTGGGCTTCGTGCGCGTCGGCTTCCGCGAATCGTCCCATCGTCCTCTCGGCACCGGCGAGAAAGAGTTGCGATAAGGCCAGGTTCGGGCTGCGGCGCACGGTATCTTCCCAAACGGCGATCGCCTCCGGGCGGCGATTCAGTTGCCAAAGGGATTCGCCTTTTTCCTGGCGGGCGAGAATGAGATCGGGCCGGACGGCGAGAGCGGCGTCGAGGCTGGCCTGCGCCTCTTCGAAGCGGCCGAGGCGGTTCAGGATGGTCCCGCGGTAATATAGACTGAGCGCTTTCGCCTCGTCCTTTTGACCGTCGGCCGCTCGGGCGAGCAGTGGGATGGATTCTTCGGCCTGCCCGGAAAGATATT
>JBDUAE010000552.1:0-1647 GCA_040004805.1 Chthoniobacterales bacterium
CTGAAAAATCTCACCGTGACCGCGGGCGACGAATCCGTCTCCGGCGAACTCTTGATCACGCGTTATGGAATCGAAGGTGGCGCGATTTACCGGCTCGGGCCGAAGCTGCGCGCGCTGGCGGAACCGGCACTAACGCTCGATCTTAAACCGCAGCTTTCTCCGATCGCTCTGCTCGAGCGCCTGGCCAACATCCCGACCGCCCACGATTGGCCCAGAGCATTAAAGCTCAATCCGGCAGCTACGGCTTTGCTCGAGATGATGCCGAGTGGCGCGCCCGCGGCGGATGCAGAAGCGTTCGTTAGGCGAGTGAAAGCGTTTCCTCTGGCGTTGCGCGGTCCGCGGCCGATTGCCGAGGCCATTTCCTCTGCCGGTGGCATCGCCTGGCGCGAAATAGACGACACTTTGATGCTGCAAAAACTTCCTGGAATTTTCGTGGCGGGCGAGATGATCGATTGGGAAGCGCCCACCGGCGGTTATCTCATGCAAGGCTGTTTCTCCACCGGCACGCGCGCGGGTCGCAGCGCGGCGGAGTATTGCCAGTAGCGCAGTGGTCGCGCCTGCGGAATGGTGGCGTTACTGATATGCCCTCGACCGCCACGCGCATTTTTCTGGTCCGACATGGAGCCACCGTTCTCACGGCGGAGGACCGTTTCGCCGGCGCCACCAATGTGGAACTCTCGGAAGAAGGCCGCGCGCAGACGCGACGGCTCGCGGTACGGCTGAGCATCGAAGACATCGCCGCCGTCTATGCTTCGCCGATGGGCCGCACGATCGAGACGGCGAGCATTCTGGCGGCGCCACATGATCTCGCGGTGGAGACGCGCGACGGCTTACGCGAAATTTCGCATGGCCGTTGGGAACAACTGACGCGCCGCGAAGTGGACGAGCGTTTTCCCGACGAGGCGGCGTCATGGGAACGGGATCCCTACACGTTTGCGCCGCAAGGCGGGGAGAGCGGGCTGGCGGTGACAGCGCGCGCGCTGCCGGTTTTGCTGGAGATCGTGGCTCGACACACCGGTGAAACCGTTCTGGTGGTTTCGCACAAGGCAACGATCCGCCTGATCGTTAGCTCGATTCTCGGATTCGATCCGCGACGTTACCGGGACAATTTGGATTTGAAGCCGGCCTCACTCACGATCCTGGATTTCAAGGGACCGACCCGCTCGCGGCTCTCGTTATACAACGATACCTCGCACTACGCCGAGTCCGGCAACGCGCTCCCGGCCGTCCCGCAGGCTCAGCTTTCGAAATTCTGGAACGATCAACCGCCTAGTGATTAGGGGGGCGCCATCAACTTTAGCCGTCAGCCGCAGCGTTCCCATTTGGCCGAGGCTGAGGCAGCCCGACGTAGGGTTGGGAAGCGACGTCGGCTGAACGCCGTCATCCTGAGTCGCGCAGACGACGAAGGATCTCGCACTGGGTGCTGAGACGGCCCCTTGCCAGCGATGGGATAACGGCGCCGGTGCGAGATCCTTCGGCGCGCTGCGCCGCCTCAGGATGACGCGCGGGAGAGCGCGCCGGCAGCGGGAATCTGGAAGTGCTCGATCTGTTCCTTGATCTCGTGCACGAAGCTGGCGGCGCCGGCGCCGTTCACGACGCGGTGATCGAAGGTGAGGGAGAGAGTGATGACTTCGGTTGCTTTGGTGC